>CAJGDL010000030.1 GCA_904502075.1 uncultured Alistipes sp. | reverse complement strand
CGGGATTGACAGCCGCATCGGTCTGGATAAAACTCTCGATACGGAACTCGCTGGGGATCACCCCCAAGGTGCGGGCCTTGGCACTCACGATGCCGGCCGTAATGGTCTGCCGCAGGTCGAAGGGGGAACCGATAGCCAGCACCCACTCGCCCAGACGCAGGGCATCGGAACTTCCGAAAGCAAGGGTCGGAAGCCCCTCGGCCTCGATCTTGATGAGGGCTACATCCGTGGCGGGATCCTTACCGATGAGTTTGGCCTCGAACGAACGGCCGTCATTGAGCGTCACTCGCAGTTTGGTGGCCTCGTCCACCACATGGTTGTTCGTGACGATATAGCCATCCTCCGAGATAATCACACCCGACCCTCCGGCCTTGCGCTCACGCACCTCGGGGCGACCCTCGCCATAGCCCTGCGGCAGGCCAAAGAACTCGAGGAAGGGGTCCCAGCCCTGGGGACGACGCACAGCCACCTCCTGCACAGCCTCGATATTGACCACCGCCTTCACGGCATTTTCGGCCGCATAGGTGAGGTCGGGATACTTGCCCTGCTCGTAGGCGGTAAATTGGGCCCCGAGTTGCGGGGTGCGCTCCACTTCACGCTCGATGTAGGCGATCTGCTGCTCCGTATTGCGGGTTATCGTCCATGCCGTAACCCCTCCGACGGCGGCCGCCACGGCCACCGGCACCAAAAATCCAAATAATCTTCTCATAAGTTTCGTCTTTTAGTTACAAGTTTTATGCGACGAAATGCTTCATAGGCAAACATTTGTTAAAGTTGCATGGTTTTCCTCCCAAACGCATCTGCGGGGCAATTTATTATGTAGCGTGGGATTTTATTGGGGGAGGCAGGGTGATTCTCTTGAAAAAGACAAAAAGAGAGACCCTATCATCGACGAATAGGGCCTCTCTTGGATTGCTCCTTAAACAGGAGGCGCAGACTACTTGCGCAGCTTGCTGGCCTTCACGAGCATCGGCTTGGCATTGGGCGAAGCGTTGAGCTTCTCGATCAGCTCGGCAGCCGGTTTCGTATCCTCGGGGAAGAACTGGAGCTCCTCGGACTTCCACATCGGGGTTACATTACCCTTGTAGTCGAATGCGGCGGCGCAGAGGTAGTAGTAGTCATAGTAGTAACCCTCCTGCACATCGACGGCGGGTACGGGATCCATCAGCAGGTCGTAGAAGATGGTCTCCTCACCGAAGTAGTCGAAGTCAGCCGAACCGATGTAGTAGGCGAAGATATCCTCGGTCGGCGTATCAGTCTGCACCTCGATCCACACCAGGTAGGCCATTCCCTCGGGATAGCCAAGGTAGCTACCGTAGCGCTCGGGATCGAGCTCTGCAACCTGGGCTACATCGTAAGGACCGCCCCAAGCCACATCGGTGATCGTCACCTCACATTCGCCCTCGGGCTCGGTCGTAAAGACCTCCTTGAAGAGAGGCGTGGTAACCACTCCACCCTCGTAACCAAAGGCAGCCACAACGTACTCGGTGTCGGGATTCAGCGAACTCATGTGTGAGGTGATGGCCTTGTCGAAGCGGAAAGTCCAGCTATAGAACTCGTTCAGCATCAGACTGATGATATCCTCATCGTCGTAGTCCTCGCCAAAATAGTCCACCACATAGTCGGTCGGCGTGGCAATCATCAGGTAGGGCTCACCCTCTACCGGCTCACCCTCTACGGTCGGGGTGATGGCCAGGTCGCAAACGCGCACATAAGCATTCGTCACCTCGATGTCGAGTACCATGTTCGAGGGCTGTACCTCGTCGGTCGTGAAGTTGTAGTAAACGGGGTTCGATACCATCTGATAAGCACCCTCAACCGACTCGATGGCATAAACCACCAGGCTGTAGGACTGGCCCGAGTAGAGCTCGGCACGACGAGCTACAGGGCCCGTATAGGCGGCCTCCTCGAGCACCTCCTCGTCGCTGTAGCCATACATATTGATGCAGCGGTAGTAGTAGTCGAGCCAATCCTTGGCCAGGTTCTCGGCATACTCCTCGTTCAGATACTCATCGTAGTGCACATAGAAATCATCATCCTCGGTGAAGAACTCGGCCACATAGTAGCCGTTGTAGTTCTCGGGGGTGATGCTCCACTCGGCAAATGCACCCTCCACATTAACCTCGATGGCGAAGTTCACCTCCGAACGCTCGGCCATGGGCGGGGTAATGGTCTTCCAAACCACGGGCGTAACGGCCTCATAGTCGGTGAAGTCCTCGTTGAACTCGATACCATAGACATAGATCACATACTCGTTACCGGGCTTGATCGAGGTCCACTTCAGACGCTGATTGCCCTGAAAGAGGACATTGTTCTCGGTCATATAATCCAACGAGGTCATGCCCCAATCGGCGGCACCATCCACAAAGTAATACTTATCATCGGCAATAAGCTCCTCGTCAGTGTCGATATCCGAATCCTTATAGTAGGCAGCCTCAGTGAAGTAGGCTACATAGTAGAGGTTGGCGTCATCGGGCGTGATGGCCGTGATGCACGAGGTGGGAGTAACATCCTGGAACTCAATAGCGAAGATTGCCGGCGTAGGATCCGGATCGGGTTGGGGCTGAGGCTGAGGGTCGGGCTCAAGGGTTGTGGTTACAGGATCGTCGCTCGAACAAGCCACAAAGGCGGCTCCCATCATGAGCAGAAGCAGAAGTCTTGAAAGTTTTTTCATTGGTATTTGTTTTTAATTTGGTTAAACTTGAATACAAATATAATAATATCCGAACAAACAGCCAAAGAAAAAAGAGAAAAAAGACCAAAATACTCATATAAAGGGAATAGAACGGGGATTATAAAAAAATTCCTCCCCGATGAGGGAGGAATTCGAAAGCGAAAAGATCGCTAAAAATTCTTGCGGGGGGCGGAAGGCTCGAAACCCTTGCTGCGCACCCACTCCTGGACATCGAGCGAGAGCACCTCGTCGCGGTCGGCCCAACGGCCCGTTTCGAGCAGGCGGTCACGGAAGCGCAGGATCTTCGACGAGAGGGGGAACTGCGGATGGGGCAACTGCTCCTTTTGGTCGCGCACCGAGGGGCGGATCGTGCGACGGAAGACGCTGTCGCGGCTCGGACGACGCTCGGGCAACCACTTATACTCTTTGAGGAAGAGTTCATCCATCGAGGCCACCTTGTCGATCGGCGACATCGTGTACTCGTTCTGCTCGCGGTAGGTCATCGACACCACCTGCTTATCCTCCATATAGAAGGATGCCGTACCGCTACGGATCACAAAGACACTGCTGACGGGATCCTCGGGGCTATCCTGCAGAAAGTAGACGGTCTCCACATTGCCATCCACATCGTGGCGGTAGATCTCGTTTTGACGGAACCAGGCGGTCATCTCCTTGCCCGAGATTTGGTTGTAGTAGGCCGTGTCGATCTTCGAGACCATGATGGGTCGCCCCACGAATTCGATGTGATCTACCGACTCGTTGGCCGTATAGACATCCATCACATCGGCCGTAATCTGATTTTGCTCGTTCCAAAGGATGGGGTCGATGTAGAGGTGCATCGTGGAGTCAACCCCCAGCCCCACGATCGAGTCGCAGACGGCCTGGAAATCGGTACGGAAAATCCGCACATTGCGGTAGCCGCGCATGATGCGGCGTACCGTATCGGCCGCACGGTTCATCGAGTCGATGCGGGCCAACGAGTCGAGGGCCAAGGAGTCCACGGCAAGGCTATCCGCCCCCTTGGCCAGGCTGTCCGCCGCGGAGTGCGCGAGCGAATCGGCCAACTCACGCAGATGCAACAGCGAGTCGAGCGAAGAGAGGGCCGTGGAGTCGGGAAGCTCTTTTCCCTTGCGGATGGCCCGCTCACGCTTGGCCTCCAACTTGGCTGCCATGCGGGCGCGGCGACGCTCCATGCGCACCTTCTCAAGCGAATCAAGGCGGTTGAGTTGGGCCGTAAGTTTGGCCTGGCGGGCACGGGCAATCACCTTCAATTTCTCGGCACGAGCGGCATCCTTAACCGCCTTCTCGGCCGCCTTTTTCTCGCGGGCGATGCGCTTGTAGTAAGCCTTGCGATCCTTCTTGCTCAAGGTATCGAGGCTGTCCGTAAGGCGTTGTATCGAGTCCTGACGATGGCGCTCCAACGAATCGAGGAGTTGGTTTTGGGCCGCCATCGAATCGGCCTGTTGCAGGCGCGAGAGCGAATCGAAGAGTTGCTTGTTGGCCGCCATCAGGCTGTCGCGGTTGCCGCGTTGCGGGCGCACACCCTCACTTTGGGGGGTCTGCTGCTTCACCAGAGCCTGCTCACGCGGGGTGTCAGCCTTGGTCGTATCGCGCAAACTCTTACCCGAATCGGGGAACTTTCCCTGAGGATTTCGGCTCGGCACCTCACCGCTCTCGTTCGAGAGGGGCTCTTTGGCCGGAGTTCTGTCGGCAAGGGCCGCCTTGGCAAGCGCCTGCTCCCCCTGCTCTCCCTTTGCAACCTCGGTCGCCGGCTCCTCGGCCGAAGAGGTCGAAACCTCCTCCACAGCCACCGAATCGGCCTTGATTACGGGCTTCGGCGCCCAGGGGTTGAACTCGGGTCGGGTGGTGAAGGTTGTTAGGTAGAGGATCGTATCGGAGCGCATGAAGAGGGTGTCGCCCTGCGAGGTATCGTAGCCCACCAAGGCCGGATCACGGGTCAGAAGAGCCGTGCCGGGTTCGCGGTAGTACTCCGCATAGTCGCCAAAGGCGAGGGTCATGTGCTCCGTATCGTCGATCTGAATGTTGTGGCGCAGGGTAACGTGCTCGATCTCCTTGCGGTAGTCGAGGCTGTCGCTCCACAACTCCTCCTTGGCCGTGAGGATATAGCCATTCTCGGTGATCACATAGCGGTCGTAGAGGCGGTCGTAGCTGCCTCGATCACCCTCCAGATAGTCGCCATCCTCGTTCCAAATGTTCGTATGACGGAAAAAATCGGCATGATCGAGGTCGGTATTGTAGGCCACCGAGTCGCTGCGCATCTCATAGGTCGAATCGCGCATCTCGACTTTGCCCACACACGAAAGCGTATGCGTATCGGAGAAGTAGTAGCCGCGATCGGCTTCGAGTTGGTTACCTCGGTTGAAGAGGACACCTCCGCCCGAGAACTCGCCCACCTTGGTGTAGGTGTTGAACGAAAAACGGAAGGTATAGAGCGTGGCCTCGCCGTCGATCACCTTAATCAGCGGCGAATAGACCTCGGCCTTGTTGATACGCCCCTGGTAGTCGGCTCGATCACCGTAGATGTAGGTCGTATTTTGGTTGATAAGCACATTGCCGAAGCACTCGATCGTCTGACCGTCGTAGCGCACGGCGCTGTCACAGGTGATGACGGCTCCGTTGTGCAGGGCGGCAAAGTTACCAACCATACAGGTTGCCATCGAATCGCCTACTTCGATCGAATAGACATTGTCGGCCCGCATATAGACCAACTTCGGCTCCGATGGCTCGGCATCGGAGGGGGTGGCAGCCGTCTTTCGAGCCGAGGGATTCACACGCTGCTGCGGGGCCCGAAAGAGGGGCTCCGCAGGACGGGCTGTCGCCAAAAAGACCAGCGCAAGAAGCGCTACGGGCAACACGGTTTTCAGCAAACGAACTCTCATAGCGTTACTTCACCCAATTTTTATTCTCGAAGGCTCCGTCGCGGAACTCGGGAGCAATGTAGACATACATACCGGCAATACGCTTGTCGAGCCACGCCTTGAAGACCCGCTCCTGTTTTTGCATCAGGGCCATCTGTTCCAGGCGGAGGTAGTCCTCCTCGATATTGGCCTTGTGGGCCGGAATCACCTCGATGAGTTTGACAATCTTCGAAAGTTGGTTGCCCATCACATCTTGCGTCTGGTAGGCCTTCGAGATCTCACCCTCTTTCAGGCGGCTCAAAGCCAGGAAGTCGGCATAAGGCTTATGGAAACTATCGTTAGCGAAATCCTCTTTGAGGAACTTGGTCTGCGTGTAGTTGACATCCATGGCATCGGCACGCTCCAGGATATCGTGGTTCGTTACCAAACCTCCGTTCATCTTCGTGAGCGGATCTTCCGAGTGCTGGATGGCGGCCTGCTCGAACGTGATCGAGTCCTTGCGAATCATGTCGGCCAAAGAGTCGAGTTCGTGAAGCGGCTCCGAAAGCTCCTCGGCCGTAAAGGAGGGGCGCATCAGGATATGACGGCTGTGGTAGAGATTGCCTCGTTTGTCGATCAGCTGGATAATATGGAAGCCGGCCTGTGTCTCCACCACCTCCGAGATCTGCCCCGGCTTCAACTCGGCCAAGGCATCGGCATAGGGCTGGAAGAGTCCCTGCAGGGTGGTAGGCTCAATCTCACCACCACGCATGGCCGACCCATCGACCGAGTACATGCGGGCCATGGTCTCAAACTTTGCCTGACCCGACATAATACGATTGCGAAGCTCCAACAAACGCTCCTTGGTGCGACGCTTCGCCTTGAGGATCGACCCCGGGTACTTGGTAATTTGGGCATAGACATACTGCTCGGGGATCATCGGCAGGCTGTCGCGCGAAAGCGTTTTGAAGTATCGCTCGACCTCGCCCGGCGTAACGGTCACCTTCGAGGTCACCTCGCCCTGCATTCCCTGAGCATAGGCCTGCTCGGTGAGCAGTTGGCGCAACTCCTCGCGGATGTTGTAGACCGGCATGTGGTACTGCTGCTCAAGTTCGCGAATCGACCCCGAGCGCTCGATCATGGTCTGCAACTGCTCCTCGGCACGCGACTGAATACCCCCCAAATCGACATCCACCGAGTCGATCTGCGCCTGCTGGTAGAGGAGTTTCTGCAAGAGGAGTGCCTCCATCGCCTCGTTCAGTGGCTCACGATCCGAAGTGTAGCCCTGCTGACGACGCTGCTCCGCCATGCGCGAAGCGTAATCCTCCAAATCCGAATAGAGGATCGACGAGTTGCCCACAACGGCCACCACCTTATCCAACATTACCTGTTGCTGCGCCTGCACCCGGGCAACAAAGGCCACCAGCACCGCGAGCGATAGGATCCATTTCTTCATTTTTCGATCTCTTTAATTTTTACCAAATCGAGCAACAATTTGCTCAGTATATCATTTTTCGATGTTTTGCTCCTCATCCTCTCCGAAGAAGAGTTTGATCTGCTTCTCGGCATCGGCCCGTTGGCGTAACTCCTCCTCGTGGCGACGCAAAAGTTCATTATGTCGCTGGTTGAAGAGGATGCGACGAATCGTTTCGGAAACCCGCTCCAGCGGCAGGGCCTCTCCGGCACGACGCACGGCCGTGAGTTGGAAGTAGTAGCGCGAATGGTTGTCGCGCATCTGCTGCACACCGCTTTGGGCCAACAGCGACGAATAGTCGTCGTGACGCAGGGTGGGCAAATGGCTCAAAAACTCCTCGTAATCGACCCAGGAGTTGAACTCCAAGAGGTCGAAGTTGTTTTTTTGGCAGAGGTCCGAAAGATCCTGCCGGCTCTCCGGACGCGTGGCCTGCATGAGTTGCAGAAGCTGCTTGGTGCGGCGATCCCCTTCGGGGAAGCGCAACACACGCCCCTTGACCAGCGTGCGATCCGACTTGAAATCGGCCAAGTGGTTGTTGTAGTAGCTCTGAATCGCCTCGTCCGTAAAGAGGGTGTCGATCTGCCGATCCACATAATATTGGTCGAGCTTTCGAATCAGAAGCGACTGCCTATACTCCTCTACCATCGCCTCGATATCGGCTTCAGAGGCCGAGAAGAGCTGTTCGGCTTCGGAGAGTTTAAGCTGTCGGCTCACCCAGCGATCCACATAGAGACGGTAGTAGGCCGCACTATCATCCCCCACGATCTCCTCGGGGGCTGTGCGCTCCACCTCGTGTAGGTAGAGGGTCTTGCCGTTTACACGCGCCAAGGGCTCGCTCCCCTGGAAGTAGGAGGGCAACTCACGACAGGCCGACATCAGCCACAAAACCGCCACCGATGCCACCACACCAACCTTTATTTCTCGAAATCTCTGCATACCGAAGGGACAAAGTTACGCTTTTTACCCGAAAACAACGCCTTCCGAAGGAAAATTATTTTATTCTGCCCCCTCTTTTTCGATTTTAGGAGGTTCTACCGGCACCTCGTTTGTTGTTTTGAGGGGTTGTCCAGACGAAATTCGATGCAGAAGACGTAGGTTTACGACCGCAGCACGAAGGCAGATCAACAGGGCCACGCCATAGACAATGGAGTAGATCACCGGATTGCCGATCATCTCGCCAAGCCCCAAATCGGCCATGGGACGGCCATCGAATCGTTCGCCCGGGAATTCGGCCCAGGTCAGGAGCAACGCCACCGCATTGTTGAAGGCGTGGAGCAGGATGGCCGGCCAAAGGGAGTGAGTACGCAAGGTCAAAATACCGAAAACGAGACCCAACACAAAGGCATTGACCACCATCACGGGATGGAGGTGAATCAACGCGAAGAAGAGCGAGGAGCCGATCAGGGCGGCCGTGATTCCGTAGCGGCTGCGCAACCCCTCGAGCAGAATCCCGCGACAGAGCAACTCTTCACAAAGCGGAGCGAGCACCACCACCGAAAGCAGGGTCCACCCTCCCTTTCCGGGCTCGGGCATGGGAAGTTGCTCGACATCCACAAGCCCCAACAGCGGCTCGATCACCACGCTCAAGGCCAACATCACCACAACCCCGCCCAAGAGCAACGCAGGATTAAGGCCCCGGGTCGAGAAGCGGGCCAAAGGGGCCTCACCACCTCGAAATCGACGATAGAGCAGCGTTAGGAGCAACATAAACGCCATCTGCAGCGCATAATTCAAGAAGGTTATAAAGTCCCAATCGGCCGGATAGGGTATCCCCTCTTCCGCGGGCTCGGGCATGGGGTATCCAAGCCAATGAACGACCAACGAGGCCGCCGTAGCACTGACCACAAAGAGAAGGATCAACACCAAAAGATCGCCAAAGGTGGCAAAACCCCCTTTACGAGGATGGAGCCACGAGAAGGGGCTGGGGGTGGTTGCAGATTGTTTTTCGGTCTGTTGCATGGTTCTAGCTTCTTTCAAACGACTTTTTCAACCCCTCAAAGATAGGGATTTTTTTGTACATTTCCTCACTTAACAAGCTCTTCTCCGCCAAAAAGAGGAGAAATGGAGCCTTCTTCATCGAAAAAAGGGCGAAGTGAGGCAGGATGTTGTCAAATCCAAAGGATTTGGAGAGGAAAAACAAGGCTTTTTTTGCAAAGCCCACCAAAAATTACTATTTTTGCCCGATAATTTTCTCTTTCGAAGCCCGAAGTCCCCATTGAGTAGGCTGAAAGCGGGTAAAAAAGAGAGGCTACAAATTGTAAGAGCGAATAGAAGTTAAGCATATAAAATGGCAAAAGTTGTTGCTTTGGCAAATCAGAAGGGGGGCGTGGGCAAGACCACGACCGCGATCAATCTGGCGGCATCGCTTGCCCTGTTGGGCAAGAAGGTGCTGTTGCTGGATGCCGATCCGCAGGCCAACGCCACCTCGGGTTTGGGTTTCGATATTGATATGGAAGGAATCTACGAGTGTCTGACCGGCGAGCGCAAAGCCTCGGAGGTCATTCAGCAGAGCCCCGATGTAAAGAACCTTTGGGTGCTTCCCTCGTCGATCCAACTCGTGGCCGCCGACACCGAGCTCCCCAAGATGGAGAATGCCCACCACATCATGAAGCGCATCGTGAACGAAGTGCGCGAGCGATTCGATTATATTTTCATCGACTGCTCCCCCTCGTTGGGCTATACGACGGTCAACATCCTCACGGCCGCCGACACGGTGCTCATCCCCGTACAATGCGAATACCTGGCCCTGGAGGGGCTGTCGAAACTTCTCAACACGATCCGAATCGTGAAGAGCGGGCTGAACCCCGCGCTCGACATCGAAGGTTTCCTCCTGACGATGTATATGCGCAACCGACTGAACAATCAGGTGGCAAGCGAAGTGCGCGAGCACTTCGGCGAACTGGCCTACGAAACAATAATTCAGCGAAATATCCGTTTGGGAGAGGCCCCCTCGCACGGCAAACCCATCATGCTCTATGATGCAAGTGCCACGGGTGCTCAGAACTATCTGACTCTGGCCAAAGAGTTCCTGAAACGTAACCGCAAGCAGAGAGCAAAATAATGAAGCAGAAAGGTTTAGGAAGAGGTTTGGATGCCATTTTCGGAACAGAACGTCCGTCGGCCATCCTCAAGCCCATGAACGAAATGGCCGAGCTGGCCATCGAAGATATTGTCCCCAATCCGCAGCAGCCCCGCAGCCAATTCGACGAGGAGGCGCTGGACGAATTGGCCGACTCGATCCGCCAATTGGGAGTCATTCAGCCCATCACGGTTCGGGGACGCAACGCCGCAGGCAAATATGTGATCATCAGCGGAGAACGCCGCTGGAGAGCCGCCCGTCGTGCCGACTTGAAGAGCCTTCCGGCCTACATTCGCGAGGCCGATGACGAGAACCTGCACGCCATGGCCCTGGTCGAGAATATTCAGCGCCAGGATCTCAACGCCATTGAGATCGCCCTCGGCATGCAGCGCCTGGTCGAGGAGTGCCACCTCACGCAGGATGCCCTCTCGGAGAAGGTGGGCAAGAAGCGTTCGACGGTGGCCAACTACATGCGCCTGCTGAAGCTCCCCTCGGAGGTGCAGCTCGCCCTGAAGGAGGGGCTGATCTCGATGGGACACGCCAAGGCGATTGCCGGTGTAAGCGAGGAGAAGCAATTGCGCCTGATGAAACGATGCGTGAAACGCGCCCTCTCGGTGCGTCAGACCGAGGAGTTGGCCCGCCGCATGATGGAGCCCACCGACGAGATCTGTCCCGTGGTCGAGGAGGAGTACCCCGAGAGCTACTCACGCCTGGTGGAGGCCCTGGAGCGCATCTTCTCGCAAGAGATCGGCATCAAACGCCTCAAGAACGGAGGAGGTCGTATCACGATCGACTTTGCCGACGATGCCGACATCGAACGCTTCATCGAACAGGTGAAAGGTCGCGAGACAAAGTAAACCCCCAAAAAAAGAAAAACAAACGGCATGAATCGACTCATTCGCATCTGCTTACTGGCTGTAACCCTCCTTTTGGCGGAGTCGCTCTCGGCGCAAGAATTGCGCCGCAGCCCTCGTCAGATGGTCAAGGGGGGGCGCATTGAGCGTCCGGACACGGCACGGCTGACGGGAGCCGACTCGATCTTTACGCGTCGCGCGATCGACTCACTGCGCGCCCTGGCCACCGACTCGCTCCTGGTGGTCGACTCCGTGAAACTCGACTCGCTGAAGCAGGTGGCCCGCCAAAAGATCCTCGAAAGCAATCGCCTGGATTCGTTGCAGCGACTGCGCGCCGACTCGCTCATTGAGATGGCCGGAGACTCCCTGCTGCTGAAACGCGGTCTGCTGGATTCGCTCCAACGACGCGACTCGCTCCTCTCGCTCGGAACCGACACGCTCAAAAAACGCAAAGGGTGGCTTATGAGCGACTCGATGTCGCTCTCGAAGGTCTGCTGGACGGCGGCCATCCTGCCCGGCTACGGCCAAATCTACAACAAGCAATATTGGAAACTTCCGATCCTCTACGGTACGCTGGCGGCCGGCATCGGTCTCTATGTACACGAGACGAACCAATACAAGCCCCTGAAGCGGGTCTACGACCAGGTCACCTCGATCGACCGCACCCGCAGCGAGGCCCTCGACAACCTGCAAAGCGACATGATCCGTCACAACACCCGTCGTCAGATCTACCTCGCAGCCACGATCGCCTCGTACCTCTACTTCATCGGCGATGCCGCGGTGAACTACTCGACCAACGAGGTCTCGAACGTCAAGAAGGCCACCACCCTCTCGACTATCTGCCCGGGTGCCGGTCAGATCTATAACAAGAGCTACTGGCGCGTTCCGTTTGTCATCGGCGGCATGGCCTCGATGATCTACTGCGTAGATTGGAACAACCGCGGTTACCAACGCTTTAAAAAGGCTTATAGCCTGCGTTCGGACTACGACAAGGCGTTGGAGAACTACAACCAAAACCCCGAGATCTACCCCAAGCCCTCGGGCTCGACCGACGAATTCAAGGGGCGCTACTCGGCCTCGTTCCTGAAGAATCTGCGCGACAACTACCGCCGCAATCGCGACCTCTGTCTGATCCTGACGGCCGGTGTCTATGTCCTGCAGATCATCGACGCCCATGTGGATGCCCACCTCAAGGAGTACGACATCTCGGACGACCTCTCGATGAGCATCCAACCCATGGTGGACTATACCTATGTACCGACGCTCGGCGATGCTTCGGCCGTCGTCGGCTTTAACCTAAATATCAACTTCTGATGCACACCACACGCCGCAACCTGATCGCACTGCTCTCGCTGACCGTCCTCATGGGGTTGGGCGAGGCCCAAGCCGCCCCCATCTTCAAAAAATGGCGCGAGAAGCGAAAGAACAACAAAACCGAGCAGGTGTCGACCCCGAAAGAGGCAGCCGAAGAGCTCCTCACCCCAAAACGAGATACGATAATCGTAATCCAAGAGCGCGATCCGCGCCTGACACCGCCCGCTCCCGAACCGCGCCGCGACCTCACCCCGGCACAGTATGACTCGCTACTGGCCGTGTGGTCGAAACAGCGTACACAGGAGAGTTTCGAGCGCTACTTTAACGACTACATCTTCATCGATGCCTCGGCTACAGCCGCCGCCGACACAACCCCCGACTCCACCTACATCCGTCGTCTGCGCGACCTCGCATCGCCCATCGAGCTCCCCTACAACTATGTGGTCAAGGCCTCGATCGCCCGCTACACCGACTCGCGCTACGGCCTGATGAGCCGCGTGTTGGGGCTCTCGCAGTTCTACTTCCCGATGATCGAGGAGGAGCTCATGAAGGCGGGACTCCCGATCGAGTTGCGCGCCATGGCCATCATCGAGTCAGCCCTGCAAACCACCGCCGTATCCCACGCCGGAGCCGCCGGACTTTGGCAGTTCATGCCCTCAACGGGCAAGGTCTACGGCTTGGAGATCAACTCGTTGGTCGATGAGCGTCTCGACCCCGTCAAGGCAACCAAGGCGGCCGTCAAATACCTGAAAGACCTCTACGGCATCTACAACAACTGGCCCCTGGCCATTGCCGCCTACAACTGCGGCCCGGGCCGTGTGAACAAGGCGATGGCACGCTCGGGTGGCAAGACCTTCTGGGAGATCTACGACTTCCTGCCCGCCGAGACCCGCGGCTACGTGCCAGCCTTCATCGGAGCCTCGTATGGCTATGCCTACCACAAGTTGCACGGCATCAAGCCCACCGAGCCCCCCATGCCCCTGGCTACCGACACCCTCCATGTGAAGCGTCTGCTCCACCTCGGGCAGGTGGCCTCGACCCTCGAAGGGCTCCCGATCGAGACCCTGCGCCTGCTGAACCCGCAGTATCGCATCGACATCCTGCCGGCCACGACCAAGAGCTATGCCCTGCGCCTGCCGCAGCACGCCGTGACCAACTACATCGCCTCGGAGGAGGCCATTCACGCCAAGGATTCGCTCTTCCTGAAGGACTACCTCAACCCCGACAACCTCGAGAAGAAGCGCGCCCAGGCCAGCGGCACGATCACCCACCGCGTCAAACGAGGAGAGACCCTCAGCACCATCGCACGCAAATACGGAGTGTCGCAGAAGAACATCATGCGTTGGAACGGCATAAAGAACCCGAACCGCTTGAGCGAGGGGCAGCGCCTAAAGATCATTCGCAATAGTTAATTGCTCGAGCGGCCATGACAAGAGAGGGAGAGATCATCGTAGCCCCGGCGACCGCCTCGGGCGGAGCCTTGGCCGTGGTACGCCTGAGCGGTGAGGGGGCTATCGCCCTCTGCGATCGCGTTTTCAGCGGCCAAAAGCCTTTGATCGAAGCCCCCTCGCACACGATCCACTTCGGAGGCCTCTATGACAACCAGGAGCTGATCGACGAGGTGGTTGTGGCCCTCTTCCGCGCCCCCTACTCCTATACGGGTGAGGAGTCGGTCGAGATCTCCTGCCACGGCTCCTCCTATATCCAACAACGAATCGTAACACTCCTTCTCGCCCAGGGAGCCCGCATGGCCTCTGCCGGCGAATTCTCGATGCGTGCCTTCCTGAACGGCCGCCTCGACCTCTCGCAAGCCGAAGCCGTGGCCGACCTGATCGCCGCCGAATCGGCCGCCGCCCACACCCTGGCCCTACGCCAAATGCGAGGCCACTACTCGCAGGCCCTGGACTCTCTGCACGGAGAACTCCTGCGCTTGAGTGCCCTGCTGGAGCTGGAGCTGGACTTCTCGGAGGAAGAGGTGGAGTTTGCCGATCGTGAGAGCATCGAGCACACGATGCATGAAATCCTTCAAGAACTGACCCGCCTCGAGACGAGTTTCCGCCTGGGAAATGTCCTGCGAGAAGGGGTACAAGTGGCCATTGTAGGGCGTCCGAATGTGGGAAAAAGCACACTGCTAAACCGTCTCTCGGGCGAGGAGCGTGCCCTGGTCTCGGAGATTGCCGGTACAACGCGCGACACCATCGAGCAGACGATCCAAATCGACGGCCTGCACTTCCGTTTTATCGACACCGCCGGCCTACACGAGACCTCCGACCGACTCGAACTGATGGGCATCGAACGCACCCGAGCGGCCGTGGATCGCGCCCATGTGATCCTCCTGCTGACGGATGCCACCGACACTACGCCCATCGAGATACCCCCTTTACGCGAAGATCAGAGCCTGCTCCATGTGGTCAATAAGTGCGATTTGAACCCCGACTGGAGAGCCGAAATAATGGGGGCGACCCCTCTTGGCCGAGGCACCGAAATAAAGAGCGATACCACGCTTTACATCTCCGCCAAAGAGGGGCTGGGCATCGACGCAATGCGCCATGCCCTGCGCTCAACGATCGACACCTCGGAGTTGGAGCGAGGCTCGGCCATCGTAAGCAACAGCCGCCACCTAGAGTCCCTGATCCATGCCCGCGAGGCCCTGGATCAAGCCCTCACCGCTCTTGCTGAAGGGCTTCCCACCGACCTCCTGGCCGAAGACCTCCGCCAAGTGGCCCACCACCTCGGCACCATCACCGGCACCATCACCTCCGACGACATCCTCCACTCCATCTTCGCCAACTTCTGCATAGGTAAATAATTTTTGCACATTAACGCCCACTAATAAACACTGACGCCTACAAAAATCGGCTGAAAATCACACAAAATAGACGAAAAATCCCGAGAGTTTATCAACCACTTTCGGGATTTTTTGTATTTTAACGGTTTTATGCCCCAAAATGCCATTTTTCGTGGGCGTTGGTGTTTATGAGAATGCACCATTCTGAACTTCGCCATCAGGATGCCAATACCATTTAATTGGGACCTTGTTGTTTGATGCATCGAAAATCTCG
>CAJGDL010000029.1 GCA_904502075.1 uncultured Alistipes sp. | reverse complement strand
TTTTAGGCGAGGAAATTCCGTGGGGTCGAACGCCCCTTTCTTCTTTCCAACGTGTGTAATTTTTGCATTTAGAGGAGCAGATTTCGACTTAACGCAGCGAGCCCCGGATGGGTTGTACATTGGTACTACCCATTCGGGGCAAGCAAGGCAAGGTGAAATATGCCCTATAAATCAAAAATTAAAGGTGGATGGCACAGCCTAACGCCGCCTCCGAAGCCTCCATCATCGCCTCGTGCATTGTGGGATGGGAGTGAATCGTGCGGGCGATCTGATGGGCCGTGGCGCCGAGTTGCTTGGCCAATGTGGGCTCGCCGAGCATCTCCGTAACGCTTGCTCCCACCATGTGGGCACCGATCAACTGCTCCTTCTCGTCGAAGATGAGCTTCACGAAGCCGTCGCGGTCGCCCGCTGCCGTCGCCTTGCCCGATGCGGTGAAGGGGAAGCGACCTACCTTGATTTCAATTCCCTTGTCGCGTGCCTGCTGCTCGGTCATGCCCACCGAGGCCACCTCGGGCGAGGTGAAGACACACGAGGGGATGGTCGAGTAGTCCACCGGTTGGGGATCGAGTCCGCAGATCTTCTCCACACAACAGATCGCCTCGGTGGAGGCCACATGGGCCAAAGCCGGACCCGGCACAATGTCGCCAATGGCGTAGATGCCCGGGATGTTGGTGCGGTAGAATTCGTCCACGAGTACCTTGCCGCGCTCGCTCTTTACCCCCACCTCTTCGAGGCCGATGCCCTCGATGTTGGAGGCGATTCCTACGGCCGAGAGTACCACCTCGGCGTCGAGCACCTGCTCGCCCTTCTTGCCCTCTACGGTGACGGCGCAACGGCCCTCCTCGGTAACGGAAACCCCCTTGACGGTGGTCGAGGTCATCACATTGGCGCGCAGCTTGCGGAACGAGCGCTCCATGGCCTTCGATACCTCCTCGTCTTCGAGGGGCATCAGGCGATCCACATACTCCACGATGGTCACCTTGGCCCCCAGCGAGGCGTAGAGGAAGGCGAACTCGCTGCCGATGGCACCCGAACCCACCACGACGATCGACTCGGGAATGCGATCCAGCACGAGGGCCTCTTTCGAGGAGATGATGTGCTTGCCGTCGATGGGCATGAAGGGCATCTCGCGGGGACGGGCTCCCGTGGCAAGGATGATGTGGTCGGCTTCGTAGAGGTTACCCTCCACCTCGACCTTGCCCTCACCCTTGAGGATGCCGAAGCCCTGGATAAGCTCGATGTTGTTCTTCTTCAGCAGGAACTGAATACCTTTCGACATGGTCTCGGCCACGCCGCGCGAGCGGGCCACGATGGCGGCCATGTCGGGCTTTACCTCACCCTCGAGCGTTACGCCGTAGTGCGAAGCGTTCTTGCAGTAGGTATAGACCTGGGCACTCTTGAGGAGGGCTTTCGTGGGAATGCAGCCCCAATTCAGGCAGACACCGCCCGCTTCGGCCTTCTCTACCAGGCCCACCTTCTTGCCCAATTGAGCGGCTCGGATGGCGGCTACATAACCGCCCGGGCCCGAACCAATGACTATAATATCGTACTTCATAGAATTAAAATTATTTAACCACCTTCAGGATCTCACCGTTGTCCTCGGCTACCATGCGCTTCCAAGCCTCGCTGTAACCGGGCTGCTGAATCTTTGCGGGGATATCCTTGCCGTTGCCGTTCTCGATGAACTTGCCGTTCTCCTCGCTCTTTACGTTGCCGTCGATGTATTTGATCATCAGGTACTTGTCGAGCGACGCCCACTTGTTGAACAACTTCTGTGCCGTAGTTACCGAGAACTCGGTAGCCACCTTGGCCGCCTTCTTGGGGCTTTGGGCAAGCTGGGCATCTAACTCCTCAACCTCCTTGAGCATCTGGTTCTCCCAGGCGTCGATCTCCTCGCGTACACGCGCGCCGATCAGATCGTAGCGCAGGTAGGCGAACTGGGCGATGCGGTTCGTGATCCAGAACATCGACTCGTCCGAATACTTGAGCATCGAGCCGTTCTCGATCGAGAAGCACCAGGGGATTTCGGTCGAATTGGCATAGATGGGGGTCAGAGGCGAGGTGGCGGCATCGTCCGTACCAAACCAAATGATACCCTGCTTCTCAGGGCGGGCCTGGGCTACAAACCAGAAACCGGTCTGCTGAGTGGCCGTGGCGCGCTCGTTGCAATACTCCACGCCGTCTACCTCGAAGTACATCGGGCGCCAGCGATAGGGGCAGCCGTGGCCACCGGCACCGAGATCCTGGGTCATATCCATCTTCGTGCCCTCGTAGTGGTCGCGCATGCAGTCGAATACCACCTTGGGCGATACCTTCTTGGTGGGCGTTACCCACAGAGGCATACGGTTGGCCTTGTTGTGGCCCATGGCGTAGTCCTCATACTGATCCATCCCCTCGGCTACGGTGCGGAAGAAGGCCCACACGCGAGCCTCGCAGCCACGCATGGCACCAAAGTCCAGCGGAGCGTAGGCGTCGGTAAACGAGAACTCCTCGTCCTTGCCCGAGAAGTATCCCTTCTCGCGGGCGAACGAGATCACATCCTCGGCATAGAGGCAGTTTTCGGGGTCATTCAAAGGGAAGGTGGTGATGCGGGCTTGGTTGGCGTGGGCCGATACGCAGCCGTCGGGAATGCGACGAGCCACCCAAACGATCCCCTTGTTCTCGGGGCCTTTGCCGATGAGCTCCATGATCCAGGCCTCGTTTTGGTCGACAATCGAGAACGACTCACCGCTCGACATGTAGCCGTGTGTGTTGGCCAAATCCACGATGCAGGCAATCGCCTCACGGGCGGTCTTAGCGCGCTGCAAGGTGATGTAGATCAGCGAACCGTAGTCGATCTTGCCGTTGGGATCCTCCAACTCGGGGCGACCTCCGAAGGTGGTCTCGCCGATGATGAGCGAATGTTCGTTCATGTTGCCGATCGTGGTGTAGGTTTGGGCGATCTGCGGGATCATGCCGAGATACTTGCCCGAATCCCACTCATCAACGCGGAGCATGTCGCCGGCCTTGAACTTACCGCCCGGGGTGAAGTAGAGGGCACCATAGAGTTGGTGCGAGTCGGCAGCATAGCTCACCATGGCCGAGCCGTCGGTCGAGGCCCCTTTGGTGACGATGAAGTTGGTGCAGGCGTCGGCTGCACCCACGGCTCCGAGCGAAAGCAGAGCCGCCACGAAAATTTTCGTAAGTTTTTTCATATTACAGGTTTTAGGTTTAATGTTTTTATCTCTTTTCGTATAAAATTTAACAAATATAGGAAATTTTCGCTAACTTTGCCTTAGGTTACTCCCGAAAAGTGGGAAAAAAGTGAAAATTATGGCAATAGGACAGGTTTTAAACCACATAAAGGCTTCGTTGCCCGAGGGGGTTACGCTGGTTGCGGTCTCGAAGACCCACCCCATGGAGGCTATTGAGGAGGCTTATGCGGCCGGTCAGCGAATCTTCGGCGAGAGTCGTCCTCAGGAGCTCAAGGCCAAGGCCGAGGCGTTGCCCCGCGACATCGAGTGGCACATGATTGGCCACTTGCAGACCAACAAGGTGCGCATGCTGATGCCCTACGTCTCGCTCATTCACTCGGTAGACAGCGAGCGCTTGGTGCGCGAGATCGAGAAGGAGGCGGCACGTGTAGACCGCGTGGTCGATATTCTTTTGGAGGTGCATGTGGCTCGAGAGGAGTCGAAAACCGGATGGTCGGGCGAGGAACTCACGGATTGGCTCGGGAGTGATTCCTGGCGCGAGTTGAGGCATGTCCGTGTGCGCGGCGTGATGGGAATAGCCACCAATACGGAGGATGAAATGGTTGTAAAGGGTGATTTCGAGGCTCTCAAGGGGTGGTTCGATCGCCTGAAGCCCCTCTTCGGGGAGCGTTTCGATATCCTCTCGATGGGCATGTCAGACGACTACCCCATTGCCGTAGCCTGTGGTTCGACCATGGTGCGCGTTGGCTCCAAGATCTTCGGCGCCAGAGACTACTCAAAATAATTCAAAATTCAAAATTAAATACAAACGGCAAGCCTCATTTGGGCTTGCCGTTTGTATTATCTTACTCTCAGTTTGCGACCGATGCGCAGCGTGGTGGTTGATTTGATGCCGTTGAGTTGGCAGATCTTCGTCACTGTGGTGCCGTACTTGCGAGCCAGGGCACCAAGCGTATCGCCCGACTTGATCGTATGCCACTTCATGGCGGCCTGCTCGGCGGCTTCGCGCTTGATCTCCTCTTCGAGAGCGATCTCCTCTTCGAAGTCCTGTCCGGCATTCGAGTGGATGTCGAAGTAGAACTTCTTGAGCACGATGGTCTCGCGGCGTAGATCTCCGCTCTCGAAATCGATCAGGCGTTCGGGGTCGAAGGTCTGTCCGTAGTAGCGGGTTTCGTAGTGGAGGTGGGGACCCGTGGAGCGTCCCGTAGAGCCACCGAGGCCGATCACTTGACCCGCCTCAACCCATTGGTCGGCCACAACCATACGCTTCGAAAGGTGGCCATAGTAGGTCTCCAGGCCATTGTCGTGGCGGATGACCACCAGGTTGCCGTAGCCGCCCGAGTTGTAGCGCGAGATGCGCACTCGACCGCTGAAGGTGGCGTAGATCGGGTCGCCGGTCTGGAGCGTGAGGTCGATACCGCGGTGCGGGCGACGACGACGCGGGCCGAACTTGCCGTAGGATTTGATCGTTCCCTTGTAGGGATAGTGGTACGAACGCAGGGAGTCTACCAGATCGATGGCCATCGAGGCGGGGAATTTGTCGAGCGGCACCTCCTTGTAGGGGAAGAGGTTTACCGTATCCCAATAGCGCGAGAAGATCTCGTTGTCCTTGCAGATCTCGCGGTCGCGTACATAACGCCAGGTGTTATCGTTGTAGAGGATGATGCGGATGGCTTCGTTGGCCGAGGCGAGGGTGTCAATTGCCTCCCCCTCCTTGACGGGGGCCACCGAGGCTACGCGATGCTGCTCCTGCTGGTGCATCTCCTCGATTGAATTTTGGTCGAGCACCTCCTCGGGGAAGAAGTCAGCCGCCTTGGCGTTGGCTGTGGAGTCGGCCAGTCGTTTTTGCTCCTTGGCTTCGAGCTCCTTTTGACGGGCTTCGAGGCGGTCGAGCTCGCCCTGCATCTCACGCAACAACTCCTTGGCACGGTTCAGATTCTGGGCCTGTAGATCTCCCACCCAGCCTCCGAGCAACAATAAGGCTAAAAAAACGAAATGTTTGGTATTCATTGTGTTGTCTGTTGTTATTTTCGCTATTGGTTGATGAGTTTGGCAGCCTCCTCCAACTGCTCGTAGAAGGCCTCGCCGAAACGACGGATAATGGGCTCCTTGAGCGCCTTGTAGACCGGAATTCCGACTCTCTTTCCGCACTCCACGGCCGATCGGCAGACCGACCAGCGGTGGTAGTTGAGTCCCACGGTGCCGTTGCTGAATTGGGCTACACGGATCGGATAGAGGTGGCAGGAGATGGGCTTCTGAAAGCCGCACTTGCCCTCGCGCCACGCCTTTTCGATGGCGCAAAAGGTGATACCGTTCTCCTCGAAGGAGTAGGCGCACTCGGCATCGTTCACCAGGGGCGTGGTGTAGTCTCCGTCGCAGTCGATCACCATGAATCCCTGCTCCTCGATTGCCTTCACTCCCGCCTCGGTCATGTAAGGTTTATAGTTTTCGTACTCCTCCTCCAGGATATCCACCTCGTCCATCTCGAGCGGCGCTCCGGCATTGCCCTCCACGCAGCAGATCCCCTTGCACTGCCCCAAATCGCAGGCAAAGCACTCCTTCAAGAGGTCGGTCGAAACAATCTTATCGTCAATATCAATCATAAAGCGCGGTTATTTCAATTCGTCCTTCGGCTGCGCACCTGAATACTCTCCGGCACAGAGTCCGAACGACAAGGAAATATTTTAGAAATTTGAATTATAGGGTGTCTCGTATTACTTTGTCAAACAACTCTCCCAACGTGAGGCCGGCAGCGCGCGCCTGCTTGGGAACGATGCTTCCCGAGCTCATGCCCGGGATCGAGTTGATCTCGATCAGGTAGGGCTTACCCTCGGGGGTAACGATAAAGTCCACGCGCACGATACCCTTGCAACGGCAGGCTTTGTAGGCCAAACGCGTGGCACGGTTCAACTCCAGGCGGATCTCCTCCGAGATTTCAGCCGGGGTGATCTCGTCCGACATACCGGCTTCGTACTTCGCTTCGTAGTCAAAGAAGGCCTTCTTCGAGATGATCTCGGTGATCGGCAACAGCAACTCCTCCTCCTTGGTGATCAGGATACCACACCCCATTTCGCGTCCCGTGATACACTCCTCGATCAGCACCTCTTCGCTCTCGGTGTGGGCCAGTTCGATGGCGGGCAGGATCTCCCCCACCTCTACCACGCGCGTTACACCGAACGAAGAACCGCTGGCATTGGGTTTCACAAAGAGCGGGAGCCCCAACTCCTTGGCCACGGCCTCGGGGTCGATACTATCGCCTCGGCGCACAAAGATCTCGCGGGCGAGGTTCAGCCCGGCATCGCGCACAGCGCGTTTCGTGGAGATCTTGTCGAAGGTGATGGCCGACGAGGTGGTCGAGCACGACGAGTGCGGAATACCCATCATCTCGAGGTACCCCTGCAACATGCCGTTTTCGCCCGGCGTGCCGTGGATGATCACCAAGGCGTAGTCGAACGTAGTCTTCTCACCGGCTACGGTGAGCGAAAAATCGTTCTTATCGAGAGGCCATTGCGAACCGTCGGGGGCCGTGTAGTTCCAGTCGCGGTAGTGGAGGTCGATTACCTTCACATCGTATTTTTCGCGGTCGAGGGCCTCGGCGATTTGGGCGGCACTGTTGAGTGCAATCTCGCGCTCCGAGGAGTTGCCACCAGCCAAAAGGGCTATTTGGAGTCTTTTCATTCTGCTTGTCAAGGGTTATAAATATCGGTGTATCGGTAAGAGAGGATCTCGTAGACCATCTCTTTGAGCTGCATGGCCTCTTGGTTGTCGGGCTCGATCTCCAGGCATCGGTTGAAGTCGTTGATCGCATCACCCCAACTCCCCGAGCGGTATTGGCACGAGCCTCGCTCCAGGAGCAGGCGTGCATTTTGAGGATCCTGTTCCAGGGCGGCATTGAGCGATAGGATTCGCCACGAGGTGGTATAGAGGTTCTTCTCGCGGATGTAGTCGGCCACCTCAGCGAGGAGCATCTCGCGGGTGTTGCCTCCGCGCTCCACCGCTTCGCGTACCTCGGTTGAGGAGAAGTCGCACAGGGGAGCATTCTTTAGGTAGGTGATGCGCTCCTGGAATTTCTCTACCTCGCAACCTCGACGCGGGTAGACCAGGATTGGGTAGTTGGCGAGAATCTCCTCCCACTCCTTCCAGCGGTCGAGGGTGTTGATGAGGTCGCATCCCATCAGGATCGAGAAGTGCATCTCCGATCCGAAGTTCTCCGTTAAGTAACGCAGGGTATTTATTGTGTACGAAGGTCTTTCGAGCATAAACTCGATCACCGATGGCTTGATCTTCTCGGGGAATCGCGAGGCGGCACAAGCCTTCTCTGCCATCTCGAAGCGCATCAACTCGGGGGCGAGGTCGGCGGTTGCTTTGTGGGGGTTTTGGGGTGAAACCACGAGGATCACCTCGTCGCAAAGGCCCTGCTCCACGGCATACTCCGCCAGGGCGATGTGGCCTCGGTGGATCGGATTGAACGAACCAAAATATAAGAGTACGTTTTTCACTTTTTTAGGGGTTTAGCGAGCTAAAAATTGCTCAATGTGTCGCGTGGTCTCGGCTACGGCTTCGTCCAGGCGGTCGTTTACGACTACATGATCGAATTCGGGTGCTTTGGCAAGTTCAAATTCGGCTTTACCGAGACGCTTGAGGATCACCTCTTCCGAGTCGGTGCCACGGCCGCGCAGACGACGTTCGAGCTCCTCCTTCGAGGGGGGCATGATGAAGATCGAACAGGCATCGTCTCCGAAGATGCGTTTGAGGTTGATGCCTCCCATGACATCCACATCGAAGAGGATCACATGGCCCTTCGACCAGATGCGCTCCATCTCGCTCTTCAGGGTGCCATAGCAGGTGCCGGCATAGACCTCCTCCCACTCCACAAAGGCCTCCTCTTTTACCTTTTGGGCAAACTCCTCCTGCGAGAGGAAGTAGTAGTCCACCCCATGTTGCTCCTGTCCGCGAGGCTGGCGGCTTGTGGCCGAAATCGAAAACTCGAATTGCGGGAAACTCTTCAGCAACTCCTTGACGATGGTCGTCTTGCCCGATCCGCTCGGGGCGGAAAATATGATGATCTTACCCATAGTTCTTATTGTAATTCACGATTCACAATGCACAATTCACAATGATTTTCTTGTCGCGGTGAATCTTCGTGATGAATCTTCGCGGTGAATCTTTGTTGCACTTGCTCTCTATACGAAAGCGGGATTTGGGTGCGTCGGTCCAATTGTGAACCTATAACACATTCAACACCTGCTCCTTGATCTTCTCCAATTCGTCCTTCATCTTCACCACCAGGATCTGCATGTTGGCCTCGTTGGATTTCGAACCCAGGGTGTTGATCTCGCGCCCCATCTCCTGGGCGATGAATCCCAATTTGCGGCCGGGCTCCTCCTCGGAGGCGGTGACCTCGCGGAAGTAGTCGCAGTGTTGCTTCAGGCGCACCTTCTCCTCGGTGATGTCGAGCTTCTCGAGGTAGTAGATCATCTCCTGCTCCAGGCGGGCGGAATCGACGGGGATCCCCACCTTCTCGATCTGCTCGCGGATGCGCCCTTTGATCGTCTCCACGCGGGCCGATTCGTAGGGCTCCACAGCAACCTTATACTCCTCGATCAGAGCGACACGCTTCAGTAGGTCGGCCAAGAGGGTGGCCCCCTCCTGCTCGCGGAACGAGTTCAGATTTTGTGCGGCCTGCTCGGCGGCCGAAATAAGGGCTTTCAGCTCCTCGTCGCTTACGCTTTGCTCCTCGGTGGAGATCACGTCGGGCATGCGCAGGATCGCCTCAATGAGGTGGCCTTCGAAATTCCAAAGTCCATTGACCGAGCCCAGGCTGCTCTCCTCGCACGCCTCCTTAAGTTGGTGGGCATAGGCCGTAAAGAGGTCGCGGTTGATGTGTGCCGGGGTGCTCACGGAGGAGCTCTCCACCGTGATGTAGCAGTCTACCTTGCCACGTTTTAATAGGCGGGTGATCAGGGTGCGGATCTCGGCCTCGGCAGCGCGATATCGGGCTGGGGCCTTCAGGTTCAGATCCAACTGCTTGGAGTTCACCGAGCGCATCTCGACCGTGAACTTCTTCTCCCCTACGGTGGCTTCTCCCTTTCCGAAGCCCGTCATTGACTTGATCATATCTCGTATGTTTCGTTTTGTTCGCGTTATATCCCACAAAGGTATAAAAAAATCAAAATCAAGAGTTCAAAAATCGAAATTATTTTCGAATCAACAGAGATTCTTTTCTGCGATCCGCTCGCTCAGCTGTGGTCGAATGGTGAAAATGATTTTTATTTCCCTGAAAGCTTTGTCAATTGAAAAAAAATACCTATATTTGTAATGATAAACGGGGTCATGACGAAAAATGGTTCGTCGTGGGCCGGAAATAGTACAGAAAGACAATTTTTTAAACCTAAACCTAATAAACTTACTATGCAAAAGCACAATTTTAACGCAGGACCCTGCGTGCTGCCTAAGCAGACAATCGAGGCCGCTATCGAGGCCATTCGTGATTTCGACAACACCGGTATCGGTATTCTGGAGATCTCGCACCGTACTCCCGGTTGGGAGCGTGTAATGGCTGAGGTTGAGCAGCTGTGGCGTGATCTGTTGAACATCCCCGACAACTACGCAGTATTCTTCGTAGGTGGTGGTGCTTCGACTCAGTTCTTCCAGGTGCCCGCTAACCTGCTGAAGAAGAAGGCTGCTTATCTGCAGACCGGTGTTTGGGCCAAGAAGGCTGCCAAGGAGGCTAAGTTCTATGGCGAGGTTGAGATCGTAGCTTCGTCGGAGGATAAGACCTATTCGTACATTCCGAAGGGTTACACCATTCCTACCGATGCCGACTACTTCCACATCACCACGAACAACACGATCTACGGTACGGAGATCCACGAGGATATCGACTGCCCCATCACGCTGGTTGCCGATATGTCGTCGGACATCATGTCGCGCCCGATCGACGTAACGAAGTATGGTATGATCTACGGTGGTGCTCAGAAGAACGTAGGCCCCGCAGGTGTTACCTTCGTAATCGTTCGCAAGGATCTGCTTGGTTCGTCGGAGCGTAAGCTGCAGACGATGGTTGACTACGCTACCCACTTCCCCGAGGAGCAGCGCAACCACTCGATGTTCAACACGCCTCCCGTATTCCCCATCTTCGTGATGTACCAGACCCTGAAGTGGGTGAAGGAGCTCGGCGGTGTTGAGGTAATGTACAAGATGAACAAGGAGAAGGCCGAGTTGCTCTACAACGAGATCGACCGCAACTCGATGTTCGTAGGTACGGCTGCTAAGGAGGATCGTTCGCTGATGAACGTATGCTTCGTAATGGCCGAGGGTAAGGAGCAGTATGAGGCTGAGTTCATGGAGTTCGCCAAGTCGAAGGGTATGGTCGGCATCAAGGGTCACCGTTCGGTAGGTGGTTTCCGCGCTTCGATCTACAACGCTTGCCCGAAGGAGTCGGTTGAGGCTCTGGTAGCTTGCATGCAGGAGTTTGAGGCTGCTCACAAGTAGTCCCCCACTCCCCCACAGAATCCCCACCGCCCAAGGAGCCACCCTCCGATCGTGCGGTGTGGGATTCTTCCTCTAAAAAACGAAAAACAAATCTAACTAAAACTACTCAAAAGAAATGAAAGTATTGGTTGCTACCGAGAAGCCCTTTGCAAAGAAGGCTGTAGACGGTATCAAAGAGATTATTGAGGCTGCCGGCCTGGAGCTGGTGCTGTTGGAGAAGTACACGGATAAGGCTCAGCTCCTGGAGGCTGTAGCCGATGTAGAGGGTATCATCATCCGCTCGGACAAGGTAACGGCCGAGGTGATTGCTGCCGCCAAGAACCTCAAGATCGTGGTTCGTGCCGGTGCCGGTTATGACAACGTAGACCTGGCTGCTGCTTCGGAGCGCGGTATCGTGGTGATGAACACCCCGGGTCAGAACTCGAACGCTGTAGCCGAGTTGGCTTTGGGCATGATGGTTTACATGGCCCGCAATCAGTTCAACGCCGGTACGGGTTCGGAGCTTCAGGGCAAGACCCTCGCCATCCACGCTTACGGTAACGTAGGTCGCCTGGTAGGTCTGAAGGGTAAGGCTTTGGGTATGAACGTGATCGCTTACGATCCCTTCATCACCGACGAGGCTGTTTTCGAGCGTGACGGTGTGAAGAAGATGAACTCGGTTGCCGAGCTCTACGCTGCTGCCGACTACCTCTCGCTGCACATCCCCGCAACGGCCGAGACGAAGGGTTCGATCGGTTACGACTTGGCCATGTCGATGCCTAAGGGCGCTACCCTGGTGAACACCGCCCGCAAGGAGGTGATCAACGAGGAGGGTCTGATGAAGGCCATGGAGGAGCGTGAGGATCTGAAGTACATCACCGACGTTGCCCCCGAGGCCAAGGATGCCTATGCCGAGAAGTTTGGTAAGCGTTACTTCGGTACCCCCAAGAAGATGGGTGCTGAGACCGCCGAGGCCAACATCAACGCCGGCCTTGCTGCTGCCCGCCAGACGGTAGGCTACCTCAAGGAGGGTATCACCAAGTTCCAGGTAAACAAGTAGAAAAGCAATATAATTCAAAATTCAAGATTCAAAATTCAAAATTGTTTTTCTTGACAGTGTAAATAATTCCCAGACGGTTTTTTTATCGGTTTGCCGGTCTTGTCTGGTAACATAATCCGGAAGATTGCTACGTCAGACCTTACGGTCTTTCTCGCAGTAATTGCAACAATTTTGAATTTTGAATTTTGAATTCTGAATTCTGAATTAACCTTAAAACTATACCTATATATAATATGGTACGAATTAAACCGTTTAAAGGTATTCGCCCCCCGAAGGAGTATGCTTCGGAGGTGGCTTCGCGTCCCTATGACGTGCTGAACTCGGTAGAGGCCAAGGCCGAGGCTACCGAGCGTTCGTTGCTCCACATCATCAAGCCCGAGATCGACTTCGATCCCATCGCCGATGAGCACTCGCAGGAGGTTTACGAGAAGGCTATGGAGAACTTCCGCCTGTGGCGTGAGAAGGGCTGGTTGCAGCAGGATCAGGAGGAGTACTACTATGTATACGCACAGACCATGGAGGGCCGCACGCAGTACGGTCTTGCTATGTGCTGCCACTATGAGGACTACCTCTCGGGTGCCATCAAGAAGCACGAGCTCACGCGTCCCGATAAGGAGGAGGATCGCATGATTCACGTTCGTAATCAGAAGGCCAACATCGAGCCCGTATTCTTCGCTTATCCCGACAACGCCGAGGTCGATGCTATCGTGGAGAGCGTGGTGAAGAACAACCCCGCCGACTACGACTTTGTAGCCGAGGATGGCTTCGGTCACCACATGTGGGTGATCCGCGAGAAGGCTCTGAACGATCGTCTGACGGAGATTTTTGCCGGTATTCCTGCTCTGTATGTAGCTGATGGTCACCACCGTACGGCTGCCGCCGCCCGCGTAGGTGCCGAGTGCCAGTCGAAGAACCCCAACCACACCGGTGATGAGGAGTACTGCTTCTTCCTGGCAGTAACCTTCCCCGCCAGCCAGCTGCGCATCATCGACTACAACCGCGTGGTGAAGGATCTCAACGGCCTGACCCCCGCCGAGTTGATCGAGGCCCTGAAGAAGGATTTCGAGGTGGAGAAGAAGGGTAAGGAGATCTACAACCCTGCCGGTCTGCACAACTTCGCTATGTACCTCGAGGGTGAGTGGTATTCGATGACCGCCAAGCCCGGCACCTACGACGACAACGATCCGATCGGCGTGCTGGACGTAACGGTTCTCTCGAACCTCGTTTTGGACAAGATTCTCGATATCAAGGATCTGCGTACCTCGAAGCGTATCGACTTCGTGGGTGGTATCCGCGGTCTGGGCGAGCTCTCGAAGCGCGTTGACAGCGGTGAGATGAAGGTGGCCTTCGCTCTCTATCCCGTATCGATGCAGCAGCTCATCAACATCGCCGACACGGGCAACATCATGCCTCCCAAGACGACGTGGTTTGAGCCGAAATTGCGTTCGGGTGTGGTTATTCACTCCTTCGAAGAGTAATTTTTCGATTTTATAGGGCATATTTTACTTTGCCTTGCTTGCCCCGAATGGGTAGTACCAAAGTACAACCCATCCGGGGCTCGCTTCGTTAAGGTAAAATCTGCTCCTCTAAAATCAAAAAATGGATGGCGTTTCTGAAAGTCAAGAGTGGCGTTACGCCACCAGCCCATTCGGGGCTTGTTTTGTTTGGTTGCGTGGGGCTTGTGTCAAGGGTTTGAAGGTTTTTTAATTGAAAAATTTTGAATTTTGAATTTTGAATTTTGAATTTTTATTTGGTGGTTCACGAAAAAATAGTTAATTTTGTAAGGACTGTAAAAGCGTAAGTCTTGGAAGAGGACGAAATGCATCAACAGAAACAAACCGAAAAACACTAACATTTACTAACATAAACCTTAAAACTATGGCGAAAATCAAAGGAACTATCCTCGTTGACAGAGAGCGCTGTAAGGGTTGTGGCGTCTGCACGGCAGCCTGCCCCATGAACGTGTTGGCTTTGTCAAAGGAGGTGAACAGCAAGGGTTATCCCGTAGCCGAAATGGCTAATCCGGATGCCTGTACGGGTTGTGCGTCGTGCGGTATTTCGTGCCCCGATGCCTGCATAACAGTTTACAGACAAAAATTTGAGTAGCAATATGGCAGAGAAAGATGTAAGACTGATGAAAGGCAACGAGGTGATTGCTCACGCAGCAATTCGCTACGGTTGCGACGGATACTTCGGCTACCCTATCACCCCGCAGTCGGAGGTGATGGAGACCCTCATGGAGGAGAAGCCTTGGGAGACGACCGGTATGGTGGTACTCCAGGCTGAGAGTGAGGTATCTTCTATCAATATGGTATATGGTGGTGCTTCGACCGGCAAGCGCGTGATGACGTCGTCGTCGAGCCCCGGTATGTCGCTCATGGCCGAGGGCTTGAGCTACCTGGCCGGTGCCGAGCTTCCTTGCTTGGTACTGAACTGCCAGCGTGGTGGTCCGGGTCTGGGTACGATCCAGCCTTCGCAGGCCGACTACTTCCAGGCTTGTAAGGGTGGTGGCCACGGCGACTATCACCTGATCGTGTTGGCCCCCAACTCGGTGCAGGAGATGAACGACCATGTGGCTTTGGGCTTCGACCTGGCCTTCAAGTATCGCAACCCCGCCATGATCTTGGCCGATGGTACGATTGGTCAGATGATGGAGAAGGTGGAGTTGGCTCCCCAGCGTCCGCGCAAGACCGACGAGGAGATTCGTCAGGAGTGCGGCGGTTGGGCTGCTCACGGTAAGGGCGATCGCGGCAAGTACAACATCATCACCTCGCTCGAGCTGAAGTCGGAGGTGATGGAGCAGAACAACATTCGTCTGCAGGCCAAGTATCGCGCCATTGAGGAGAATGAGGTACGCTACGAGGAGATCCTCTGCGACGATGCCGAGTACATCATCGTAGCCTTCGGTTCGTCGGCCCGTATCTGCGCCGCTACGGTGGAGATGGCTCGCGAAGAGGGCTTGAAGGTGGGTCTGTTGCGTCCCATCACCCTCTATCCGTTCCCCTCGAAGGCCATCAAGGCGTTGGCAGATCGCGGTGTGAAGGGCTTCCTGTCGGCCGAGCTGAATGCCGGTCAGATGGTGGAGGATGTGCGCCAGGCCGTAAACGGCAAGGCTCCCGTTGAGCACTATGGTCGCCAGGGCGGTATGATCTTCGCTCCGGATGAGGTATTGAATGCATTGAAAGAGAAACTGATTAAATAAGAAATGGCTATGGCAGAAGTTGAAATCAAACAGGAGAACTTGGTCTATGCAAGACCTACCCTGCTGACCGATAACGTGATGCACTATTGCCCGGGCTGTAGCCACGGTACGGTGCACAATCTGGTGGCCGAGGTAATCGCCGAAATGGGCCTCGAAGGCAAGACGGTGGGCATTTCGCCCGTAGGTTGCTCGGTATTCGCCTACAACTATATTAACGTAGACTGGGTACAGGCTGCCCACGGTCGTGCCCTCGCAGCGGCTACGGCCATCAAGCGTCTCCACCCCCAGAACATGGTATTCACCTATCAGGGTGACGGTGATATGTCGGCAATCGGTACCGCCGAGACGATTCACGCCGCAGCTCGTGGTGAGAACGTGGTAACGATCTACATCAACAACGCAATCTATGGTATGACCGGTGGTCAGATGGCTCCTACTACCCTGCTGGGTATGAAGACCGCCACGACCCCCTATGGCCGTGATCCGCGTCTGAATGGTTATCCCTATAA
>CAJGDL010000028.1 GCA_904502075.1 uncultured Alistipes sp. | reverse complement strand
GGGGGCCGAGTGTCGCAACTCCCCACTTCTCCCGCCATTGTCTGCCGGGGTGTGCCGGTTGTCGGATAATCGAAAATCGGTTGTCGATTCGAAATTTTTTGGCGGTTTTCCGAGAAATGCACTATCTTTGTAAGCAGCAGAATGAAAAATGTTGTAGATAGATGAAAAAGTTATTTTTACTCTTTGCCGTGATGGCGGCTTCGATTTCGGTTGCCTCGGCACAGGAGGCCGGTCAGTGGACATTGGGCCCGCGCATGAACATTTATGCCAATTCGGGCGATGGGGCGGTTTTCTCCTTGGGAGCCTTTACCCGCTATAACTTCACCGATGCCTGGCGAGTGGAGCCGGCGGTGAGCGTACTCTTCCACAGCGGTTGCTCCGTGGATATTCAATGCGATGTACACTACCTCTTCGAGGTGGCTCCCAAATGGTACCTCTACCCCTTGGCGGGTGTTACCGTGAGCGATATCGGGAAGTGGGGGTTTGGTATGAATTTGGGTGCCGGTACCGACTTTGCGGTGGCCCGCGATTGGGATCTGACCGCCTCGGTCAAGTGGATGCCGGTCTTTGAGTCGCTGCGCAAGAACCCGATCGTGATCTCGGTGGGTGCCTGCTATAAGTTTTGACCCCTCCCTATGGCAACAAAAAAAGAATCGCATGAGCGATTCTTTTTTTGTTTTCTCCTTTCAGAGACTCTCTGTTGCGTGGGCGATTAGAAGCGCCAGGTAGCCGAAAGTCCGAAGTTGAGGATACCCGAGGAGTAGAACTTGCAGGTCGAGGGGACTTTGACAGTCATATCGCCCTCCGCGCGGCTGTCGGCGGGAATCGTATAGCTCTTACCGTAGTTGATAACGGGACCGAACGAGGGGGTTACATCAATTGCCAAACGAATGGGTACTTTCTTGAACTCGATACCGAACTTCACCTGACCGGCAACACCCAAAACGCAGAAATCCCCGTTACCACCGATGCGACCACCCACACCGGCATCCAGGAACCAATGACCGGCCGAGGGGGTCCAATTCCACTCGTAGCAGTTCCAATTGTGGAGCAACGAGAAGTCGACAAAGTTGTCGAAGAAGCTCAAACCGAGCAAACCCTCCAGATAGGCCTTATCCGAGTAGAAGTATTCGCCCTCTACCTGGGCACCACTGCCGAGGCGAAGACCGACCGACCATTTGTCTTGAGCCGAAGCCGTTGCAATACAAAACATTGCAGCCATCACAAGGAATAATTTCTTCATAAGTCTAAGTGTTAAATGTGAATAAATGCAGTTTGCGGATGTTTGGATGGACATCCTTACTACAAAGTTAGAAAAAAAAATAAAGAAAACCAAGGATTTGGGCGCGAAAATGAGAGAAGAAGATCGCTTGCGCCTTGGGGTATGCGGTTCGAGGATCAGAGTCCGCGCTTGGCAACGAGCCAGGCCAGGCGGTTGTAGGCGGCAAGCAGGGGCGAGCGCCACGCGGCGGGCAGGCTGTTCAGCAGGCGCAGTTTCCACCAGGCGAAGCGGTTGAGTCGCGTAAAACGGAAGGTGTGCAGTGTTTCGGCCGCAAGGCGGGTACCCCCGCGTGAGGAGATCAGAAGCCCCTTGCCGAGGGCTACGCGGGCCATATACTCGTTGCTTTGGGGCGAGGCCGCAGGGTCGTAGAGGGCCTCGAGCGAGGTGGTACACGTTTCGGGCTGCCAAATTGTGGCCGAGCGGTTGGAGGCCGAGCGCGAGTAGATCACTTCGCTTGCGGGGCTGAAAGCGATCTTTTCCCTGCGAGCCAAAAGGGTCCAAAGGTATTGATCTTCGCCCATGCGCATCCCCTCGGGGAAGCCTCCGAGCGAGAGGGCCACTTCGCGATTCAAGGTTGTAGAGGAGGGGATCAGTACATAGCAACGCATTGCCTCGCGAAAGAAATCGACTATGCCCTCGCTTTTGGGGCAGTTGGCCGGGGTGAGCTCCTCCCCGTTCAGGATATCAAAGCCTGTGGCATAGGCTCCGCAGTTGGGGTAACGTTCCGCAAGGCGGCAGACCGCTTCAAGGTACCCCTCGCGCCAGGTGTCGTCGCCATCCAAGAGGGCCACCCAGGGGGTTGTGGCCTCCCTAAGACCTCGGTTGCGTGCGGCACTCACGCCTTGGTTCTCTTGACGAATCAGGCGAATGAGGGGGTGGGCGATGGCGGATACAATTTCAGCCGAGCGGTCCGTCGAGCCGTCGTCTACGACGATCACCTCGTGTGGCAGCGTGCGTTGCGAGAGGATCGAGCGCAGCGTGCGTTCGATCTCTGCCTCCTTATTATATAAGGGGATGACCACGGTGATCTCACAGGCGTTCATAGCTCGATTTTTCGGGAAGTAGCTCCTCAAAGGCGCTTTTTAGTCGGCTTTTTGAGCACTCAAAGTTGGCCACTCGGTCGCTGTCGTTCAGGCACAGCAGACGATAGCGCCCTGTGCGCACGGCTGCACATACTCCGTCAAGCCCCTCGTCGTCAAGGTTCATCAGACGGCTGTCGCGGAAGTTACGTGGCATAAATTCTCCTCGGCACAAGCCGTCGTAGCGGATCAGCCAGTGCGAGAGGTCGGAGAGTTCGCGCAGGGTGTTGTGGCATGCTCGGTCGAGCTCCTTGCCCCAAAGTTCCCAGGCCCGTAGGAATTGGCTCTTGAGGTAGGGTTGGGGCAGATGGTGGTCGTAGAAGCCCGGGAAGAAGCTCCAGGGCATCAGGCTCAGCGTCTTCAGCACGGCTCCCAGGCCGTAGCAAGGGGAGAACCACTTCGCAAGGTGGCGGTTCAGACTCTTGCGGGGGTGCAGCGCGTTGATCAGCGTCAGGTTGTTGTAGATCGTGTGGCCCACCGATGAGGCCTGCACCAGGCTTAGGCGAGCCATGTCGCAGGGGAGCCCTTGGCGGAAGAAATCCTGCTCGCTGGCAGGGGCCGTCAGGAAGGTGTCGTCGTTGAAGAGGACAAAGCGGTCGGCCAGCCCCTCGATGCGGTGGAGGTTCAGCTCCAAGGTATTGGAGTTGAAGGTGGGGCGGTAGGCAGCGGGTAGATACTCGTCGTGGCGCACGATGTGGAGCTTGGGGTGCGAGGTGTCGAGCCAGGCGGGCAGGTGTCCCCAGGTGATGAAGTGGATCTTCCGAACCCAGGGGGCGAAGCGCTCTACGCCGCGAAACCAGTAGCGCAGGGTGGCCCAGTCGCGGTAACGAATCACCGCGCCATCGGCATCACGCCCCGCCTTTCGACGCGCTTTGAGAAACTCCTCACGCCAAGCAGGGTCGTCGCCATCGACCCACAACACCACAAAATCTACCATTCCTAATTTTTATTGCTTATGGGCAATCAGCCACTCGGCGATCTGCACGGCATTCAGGGCGGCACCCTTCTTGATCTGGTCGGCTACGCACCAGAAGGTGAGGCCGTTTTCGTTCGTGAGATCCTTGCGGATGCGACCCACATAGGTCGGCTCCTTGTGGGCGATAAAAAGGGGCATCGGGTAGGCCTTCTTCTCGGGCTCATCCATCAAGACGATTCCCTCGGCTGCGGCAAAGGCGGCACGCGCCTCCTCTACCGAGATCGGACGTTCGGTCTCGACCCAAATGCTCTCCGAGTGGGCACGCATGACGGGAACACGTACGCAGGTGGCCGACACTTGGATGTCGCTGTGCATGATCTTGCGCGTCTCGTTGTACATCTTCATCTCCTCCTTCGTGTAGCCGTTCTCGGTGAAAACATCGATGTGGGGAATCACGTTGTAGGCCAGCTGGTAGGCGAACTTTTCAACTTTGGGCTCCTCGCCGCGCGTCAGTTGGGCATGCTGCTCCTCCAATTCGGCCATCGCCTGGGCACCGGCGCCGCTGGCCGATTGGTAGGTCGATACGTGTACCTTTTTGATGTGCGAGAGTTGCTCGATCACCTGCAGGGCTACCACCATCTGGATGGTGGTGCAGTTGGGGTTGGCAATGATTCTGCGCGGGGCGTTGAGGGCATCGGCGGCATTTACCTCGGGGACCACCAAGGGGACATCCTCCTCCATGCGGAAGGCCGACGAGTTGTCGATCATCAGCGTGCCATGCTTGGTGATCGTCTTGGCAAACTCCTTCGAGGTCGAGCCGCCGGCCGAAACCAGTGCGATGTCGATCCCTTTGAAGTCGTCGTTGTGTTGCAGGAGCTTCACCGTGTGCTCCTTGCCACGGAATAGGTAGGTTGTTCCGGCACTTCGGGGCGATCCGAAGAGGGTCAGTTCGTCAATCGGGAAATCTTTATGCTCCTCCAAGATGGTCAGGAACTCCTGACCTACGGCACCGCTGGCGCCTACAATGGCTATTTTCATACGAATTATATCTTTTTCTTTTGTTATACTTTGTTATCTCTTTGCTCCAAATTTGGGCAATCTCTTCTCTCTTCCACTATTCGAAGAACTCGTCCTCGGACTCTTCATCGCCAAACTCGGCTTGAATCTCTTCGGTCGAGCAGTCGAGGCGGTAGGGGTTGGTCGGGCGGACAAACATATCGCTGCGCGAGATACCGAGGGTGCCGTCGTTGTGGACCCTTTGGAGGAAGTCGCCCACGATTGGCAGGGCTACCACGCCGCCCTCGCCTCGCGAGGAGAGGTGTACCGACTGATCCTCACCACCGACCCAAGCTCCCATGGTCAACTTCGGGGCTACACACATAAACCAGGCATCGCGGTTCTTTTGCGAGGTGCCGGTCTTGCCTCCGAGTTCCACCCCCTCCATGCCGTAGGCGTAGCGCAGGCGCGAGGCTGTACCGTTGGTTACCACCTTTTGCAACATTGTCAGCATCGTATAGGCCGTGTCGTCCGAGATGGCATCCTGCGATTGGGGGATGAAGCTGGCGATCAGGTTGCCCTGGCGATCCTCGATGCGCGTAACGAAGATCGGGTCGGTGTGTACGCCCTCGTTGGCAAAGGTCGAAAAGGCCGAAACCATCTCGTAGACATTCGATTCCGAGGTGCCGACGCACATGGCGGGCACCGGATCAATGAAACTGCGGATACCCATGTTGTGGATGAAGTCGGCTACGGCCTCGGGCTGCTTGGCCTGCTTCATGATCCAGGCCGAGTAGTTGTTGCGGCTCAGGGCCAGACCCCAATACAGGGGGTGCAGTTCGCCCAGCTGCTCCACTTTGCCCGCCTCCTTGGGGGTCCAGGCCGTACCTACGGCCGTCTCGATCGAGACGGGAAGATTCGGTACGGGGGTGCAGGGGGTGAGCCCCAGGTGGTCGATGGCGAAGGTGTAGATAAAGGGCTTGATCGTCGAGCCGATCTGACGCTTACCCTGCTTGGCCATGTCGTACTTGAAATAGCGGAAGTTGGGGCCGCCCACATAGGCCTTGACGGCTCCCGTGCGGGGATCCATCGCCACGAACGAGGCGCGAAGGATACGCTTGTGGTGGAGGATCGAGTCGCGGGGGGTGAGCACCGTGTCGCGCTCGCCCTTGTAGGTAAAGACCTTCATCGGGCAGGGCTTGTCGAACGAGGCCAGGATCTGCTCCCGGGTGGCTCCCGCCTCCGACATCTCGCGGTAACGATCCGAGTAGCGGATCGCCTGCTGCATGATCTTCTCGCGATCCTCACGCTCGGTATCCTGGAACAGCACCTTGGTTGCCTTGTATTGACGCTCCATCTGGGGTTGAATCACCTCCTCCATCTGTTTCTGTACGGCCGCCTCGGCATACTGCTGCATGCGTGAATTGACCGTGGTATAGATCTTCAATCCGTCGCGGTAGATGTTGTAGGGGGTGCCGTCGGCCTTCTTGTTCTTCAAGCACCAACCGTAGATCGGGTTCTCGTCGTACTCGCGGCAGGCCTCAATATAATCCCACTCGTTGTAGAATTGGCGGCGTGAGGGGCGCTCGGCATTCATCACCAGGCGCAACATCTCGCGGAAGTAGGTGGCCTGCCCCTCGTTGTGCGATACGGGTTTGTAGTTCAGCGTGATCGGAAGGGCCGAGAGAGAATCCCTCTCTCTATTCGAGATGGCTCCCGCCACCGCCATGCGCGAGATTACCAGGTTGCGACGCTTCAGGGCGCTCTCGGGGTTGCGTACCGGCGAGTAGCGCGTCGGGGCGTTCACTACGCCCACAAGTACGGCCGCCTCTTGGATGTTGAGCTCCTCGGGCGATTTGTTGAAGAAGGTCGTGGCGGCCGACTTGATACCATAGGCATTCGAGCCGTAGGCCACCGTGTTCAGGTACATGGCGGCGATCTCCTCCTTCGTGTAGTTGTACTCCAATTTCAGGGCAGTGATCCACTCCTTGAACTTCGCCTGTACGAGTTTCGTCATGCGGGCGGCCTTCGAGCGGTGGCGCACCGTGTCGCGCGGGAAGAGGTTCTTGGCCAACTGCTGGGTGATGGTTGAACCACCGCCCTGCGAGGCGTTGCTCAGCAGGATGGTCTTCACACCCACACGCATCAACGAGCGGAGGTCGATGCCCGAGTGGTTGCGGAAACGCACATCCTCGGTGGCGATCAGTGCGGCTACGATGGGGGGAACTTGGTGTCCGTCGAGGGTGAGTGCCTTCTCGGGATCGCTCGGGAAGAGGTCGGCATACTGTACATGCGAGCGGTTCTGCACGAAGAAGGTGCCGAGCACCTTGCCATCCTCGGAGTAGATCTCGGTGGCCAAATTGCTCTTCGGGTTTTCGAGCTCCTCGAACGAGGGCATGCGACCGAAGGCTCCGAGGGCCGTCAGGAGTAACATGCCCAGCCCCAAAGCCACGGGGGTGAAGATCACGAGCCAGAGCCAAATATAGTTTCGTCTTTTTGTCGGTTTGTTAGTTTCTGCCATTTCCTTATTTTGAAAGGGTTATTTGGGACAAAGGTAGTGAAATTTCAAAATTCAAAATTCAAAATTCAAAATTATTTTACTCCCTGCCTAATATTCTTGAATATTAGCCCTCTTAAAGAGAACTTTTTTCAGGGTGAATTTATTGTGTGAATAGTCGAGATCCCCCCCCTTTCTATTTTTGGGTAGTCGGCCGATTCCGGCTTCGTGTGGTTTGTTTTTGGAGGATAAAGTGTTTAGGGTTAGAATGGCAGTCCGATCCCTGCACCGAACCAGAGTGAGCCGTGTTTGGGCTTGTAGAGCGAGAATTTGAGGGTCGAAGTGGCCGAATCGGGCTGGCGGAAGAGGTTGAAGTCGACGAGCAGGTCGCCTCCGTAGGCATGCAGGTGCATCCAATCGTGCCCGATGCGGTAGTGGGCATAGTCGAAGCCGACATTCAACCGCAGGCGTCGGAAGAAAATCACCGAGGGGATACCCCCTTCGGGGTACCAAATCGGCAACTGATAGTGGATCGAGGTGGCAAAGTAGTTATCGCTGCGAATCGCCCCTGCGGAGTAGCTGTGGGGGATCAGGCGGGTCGATTTATAGGTCAGCATCGCCTGGCCGTTGGGGGTTTGGAAGCCTCCGAGCGAGGTTTGGTAGTTCAGGGCCACCATCAGCGAGTGGGGACGGGTGATACCCGGCAGGTAGAAGCGGCCGTAGAACGAGAGCAGGTCGCTGAACGAGCCATTCGAGGGGTTCATGGCGTAGTCGGCATTGAGTACATAACCCCAGCGTGGGGCGAACTCACGCGGCGAGGTTTGCACCTGATCGGCATAGCCGATGCCGAATTGCAGTTTGTGCAACCCCTCGCTGTAGCCGATGACCCCGATGTTTGAGATGATCCCCGTGATGTCGTTGTAGCGAATCGCTTCGAGGTTGGCCACCAAGCCGTTCGTGTAGTTCCAGACGGCCGATAAGGAGAGTTGGCGCGTGTGGTAACCCCGGGCAAAGTAGAACGGGAAGCGGATGCCGGCCGAGAACGAGTAGTATTTGTCGAGCTCCGGGATGGCCTGGCTCTCGATCTTATTGGTGGCGGGGTTGAACTGTGCCAAGGAGTAGATGCTTTGCGTACCTCCGTAGGAGCCCGCAATTTCGATCGTGGGCCCCAAACCGTAGTAGCGTAGTCCGAGTTGGAAGAGCGATCCCTGGGTCAGGTTGTAGCCCCACGAGAAGAAGGCCTCGGTCGACGAGAGGAGGTTTTGCGAGAGGAGAGTTACACCCCAGTTGATTGCCACGTTTTGCTCCTCTACCAAGTCGAAAGGATTCATTGACATCGGCATCCAACTGTGCAACTTAAAGAGATTTAATCCTTTGCGGTAGCGTTTGCTGCGGTGTCTTTCGCTGAGGTGCACCGAGTCGCGAGCCTCGAAGCGCACCGTGTCGAGGTTGATCACCTCCCAACGCTTGCGGGGCGGATTGACCAGGTTGCGGGGCAGCCTCCCGCTCGGACTCTCGAATCGGGTGGCGAGGGGTTGTGCAGCCAGGCGGTATCCCAAGCGCGTGTAGTCTCCCACCAAAAGGGTGGAGTCGCCCACGGGGATTGGGAAGAAGGCTCCGTATTCGGACTCGGTGAGGCGATATTCGCGACGATTTCGTAGGTCGAGGCTGTGGGCTTCGTCCTTGCCGGAACGGATCGAGCCGTAGTAGAGGACTCCGTCGCGAGCTTGCAGGTTGCTCAGCGTGACATAGTTGCCTTGGGTGATCGGTTCGAATTCGCCTGCAGGGGTGAAGGTGGCGATCGACATGCCGTCGTCGTCGGTGATCAGTAGGTAGAATTGGCGCGTGAAGTTGTCCCAGGCCAGGCCGTGCACCTCCTTAAACCAGGGTACCGCAAGCCGTTGGTTTTGCTCCTCCTCCCGAACGACGAGCGTGTAGCGGCCGTCGGGGGTGTACTCAATCCAGCCGATGCCGCGGTCGGTGGGGGTGGGGTAGAGGGCGTTGCGTACCCCCTTGACCGTGCGAGGCCGATCGCTGCATAGATCGAGGTAGCAGAGGCGCGAATTGACTCGTTGCTCGAAGAGAAGCGAGCGGCGGTATTCGGTCCACCAAAGGCGGCCGTTCTCGCCCAGCATGGGGCGTGTGGAGAGGTGGCCCGTGTAGGACATCTTTTGCTCTCGGCCGGAGTGTATATTTACCCGAACAAAGCGTGCCGGGCGGTTTAGGGCCGACTTGAGGGCGATGACCGTGCTATCGTTTACCTCGGTGGGCCATTGGTAGCGGGTGTAGTTGCGATGGGGAAGAGCATGGATGGGGGTGGCTGTGGGGTTGGCTTTGGGAAGCGAGTCCCAATAGTCGTTCAGCTCCTCGAAGGTCTCGCGGAAGAGTTTTCGAACGCTCGTGTCATAAAACTTGTTCAGGGCGGTGCTGATTGTAAAGATCACATAGGGGTTGCGCACGCCGTACCAGGCCACCTTGTCCCAAATGTTTTCGTCGTAGCGGTTGTAGGAGTAGGCTGCGATTTGGTAACCCAATTGGTAGTGGTCGGGGATGAAGTCGATGAAGGAGCCGCAGAACCACTTGTCGGGGTTCTTTTGTCGCAACATATCGCGACCCAAGGCGCGGTATTCGAGCGTGAAGGAGGGTTGCAGACCGCGACCAAACGACGACATCTCGGTCTCGGACATCACGGCATCGCCCTCTATGAGCCAGATGGGAAGAAAGAGCAGACCGACGGTCGATCCCTGCTGGCCGAGCAGGTAGCTCAACCCTTTGATCACCCCTTGGTTCAGGTTGTTGTACTGTACGGCGTGGCGGTATTCGTGGGCAGTGAGTTGCTTATACCAGGGCATCGAGTAGCTCTCGATGGCGGGGGAGGTAAGGAACTCCACACGCTTCGGGAGCCACATCACCAATCCGTTCGACTGAAAGTTCTCGGGGTGCATCACAAAGGGGATACGCATCGGGCCGTGGCGAAATCCGTAGCCGATGTAGGGGCTGACCTGCTCCACGGTGAAGAGGGTGCGAGCGGCGTAGGAGGAGGCCGTGTCGGGGTAGATGATCCGCACCTGGTCGCTCTTCATCGAACGCCACTTCAACCCCATGGGATCGGCTCCCCAGGTGTAGTATTGTGCCGAGGCTCGTTCGGCCAGCAGCGCAACGAAGAGCAGTAGGAGTATGCGGGTAAAACGGTTCAAATCGGTCAAGGGTTATTCCTAATCGGGGGGGCAGTGCAACCTAATTTTGAATTTCGAATTTTGAAATTGGAACTCAGCTTCCGGCCTTCTTGCACTTATAGCCCTCCTTGAGCAGAAGTTCCACCACGCGGTCGCGGTGGTCGCCTTGGATCAGGATTTCGCCCTCCTTGGCCGAGCCTCCCACACCGCATTTGGTCTTCAACAATTTAGCCAAAGTCTGCAGATCCTCCTCACGGCCGACAAACCCTTTGACGAGGGTGGCTACCTTGCCTGCGCGGTGTTTGCGGTCGAGCCAAACGCGCAGGTCTTGTTGGGCGGGGGGCAGGGTTTCGGCTTCGGGCTCCTCGTCGGTTTGGTATTGAAAGTCGGGGTTGGTCGAATAGACCATGCCCAGGCGGGCTTTCCAGTCGTTATCCATGGTATTTTGGTTCGTTTTTGTCGCTGATCTCTCTCTTGCGGGCGATTTTTACGCCCTATTTTGCACAAATGTACGAAAAATATTAACTTTGTAGAGCGATGAGTGGCGAATTTATAAAAAAATTGCGAAAATTGGTGCCCTTTTGGCGCCGTGCCGCGGAGGGTGAACTTCCGCCGCCCCTACCTGATTTGTCGCAAAAACGCCTCGTCCGCGTCTTTGTTGAGGGGTATGACGACGTCTCTTTTTGGCGATCCATCTTCGATCAATTTCAGAATCCCTACCTTCGTTTCGAGATCTCGGTGCCGAACCGCGAGGATCTGCCCAAGGGCAAAAAGGTGCTTCTCAGTATGCTACCCTCGGCCGGAGAGGAGCTCTTACTCTGCATGGATGCCGACTTCGACTATTTGATGCAGGGGGCCACCGAGCAGTCGCAACAGGTCAATGGTTCACCCTTTCTGTTTCACACTTTTGCCTACGCCACCGAGAATTTTCTCTGTTACGCCGAGACGCTTCACAATGTTTGTGTCAAGGCGACCAAGAACGATACGCGCATCTTCGACTTCGTTCGGTTCATGGCCGAGTACTCGTGTCGGATCTATCCCGCCTTTTTGTGGTATGTCTATTCGGCTCGTGAGGATGTGCCGCATCTCTTTCCGCTGGTCGATTTCAAGAATACGGTGCGCCTCGGTTACCTCGATCTGCGCGACAACGGGCAGGCGACCCTCGACTGGCTCTCGCGCCAGGTGGAGTGCTCCTGCAAACGCCTCGAGACGAAATATCCCGAGATGGCCGACAAGGTGGTGGCTTATGGGGCCGAACTCTCGGAGCGCGGCCTGCGCCCCGACAATACCTACCTCTTTATGCACGGCCATACGCTCCTGGATCATGTGGTGATGGTGCTCCTGCAGACCGTATGCGAGCAGCTGCGGCGGATGTCGATCGAGAAGATTCAATCCTCGAAGAAGCGGGGCGTGGCCTTCAACAACGAGATGAGCAACTACCGAAATGCCCAGCGTTCGATCCGCGATGTGCTGCTCGACAACGACAACTACACCGAGTGTTGGCTCTATCGCCGGCTCCATCGGCGCATCGAAGCCTATGTCCGCTCCACGGTCGAGGCGATGCGCCTTCGCGGCGAGATTCCGGCCGATTCGACGCTCCGGTTTCCGCTATCGAAACGCCTCAAGGAGTCCCGCGACCTGAAGAAGCTCTCTTGAGTCGTGGATCTCCTATAGGGTAATACTGCTGATGCAATAAATTTAACAAAGAATTCACTAAGCTAATATAAACGAAATCATTGCTTCTCGATTTGTGTTTTTTGATTTGAAAATTGTTTCTGCTTCACCCTCCAGAGCTGTAATTAGGAGTGGCGATTTATCGCCACGACAAGTCCCCCTTTCTCAAAGGGGGATTTAGGGGGAATGTCAATATTTTTATATTTTAGTGAATTGACGACAAATTAAATGTCCCAATTTTTGTTTCCCTTTTGGCCACCTTTAGGTGGTGGTTTTTTTTGAAATATGCTGTCGTGTTTACACGAAAAGCATATTTCAAAAAAACAACGGAGCGAAGCTCCCAAAAAGGGAAACTAAAATTATTGCATCAGTAGTAATTGGGTAAGAAAGAAAAGAGAAGAAAGGTCGAAATCGAAACCTTTCTTCTCTTTTGTTTGGGTGAATGTGCTGTGGCTTACCAGCCGAAGGTGGGTTTCACTACACCGAACAAGAGCCAGGCGACCAGGAATGTGGCCACGATGTTGAAGCACTGGGCCGTTAGGAAGGCGTAGAGCGTCGAGCGGTTCTCCTTCGAGACGATCTCCTTGAGGCGTGTATCCAATCCGATGCAGACAAACGCCAGCGAGAAGAAGAGGGTCGACAAGGTCTTGGCGAGCGAGGTCTCGATCAGTTTGCCCTTGGCATTGAGGGTTAGCAGATCGGCCTCCTTGAGCATCGAGAAGAGGAGCGAAGCCACCACGAAGGCAAGGATGAACTTCGGGAACTTGTCCCAAACGATCTTCAGCGACGGGCGCTGCTTGCTGCCTCCCTCCCCCTTGGTCGAGAGGTACAAGGCGATGAAGAAGGCCACTACGCCGATGAGTACATTCTGCGTAGCCTTTACGATCACGGCGATCTTGTTGGCCTGGTCGCTGATGTGGGCAAAGGCCATCTCCGACGAGGCGGCCACGCCACTGGTCGTGTCGATCGTACCTCCAATCCAGGCACCGGCGATCTCTTGCTGAATCAGCACGTCGTCCGTGAGCATCGGTACGATGCGCTCGGCCAACCAGGGCATCAGGTAGATCATCGGAACCACGACGATGAGCACCACCGATACGATGTAGGAGAGGCTCTTTTTCTCCGTGCCAGCCACACCGGCGGCCGTGATGCAGGCCGAAACGCCGCAGATCGTAACGCCGCTCGAGAGGGTCATGGCTGTGGCGCGCTCCACCTTGAAGAGTTTGCGCGAGACGATGTAGGCAAAGAACCAGACGATCGTTACGATGATCAGAGCCTGCATCAGACCCGTGGCACCCGACTTCAGTACGTCGCTGATCATGATCGTAGCACCGAGGCACACGACACCGATCTTGATGTAGAACTCGCTCTGGATGGCGGGCTTCAGCCACTCGGGGATATGGTAGGCGTTGCGGATGATCAGACCGAAGATCACCGAGAAGAAGACGGGCTCGAGTCCCAACTCCGACTTGATGAACTTGTTCGATCCGATCCACATAGCCAAGGCGGCGATGATGAAGACCACGATGAACGAGCGCAACATCCCCTTCATCGGGCGACTCAGGAGTTTGTTGCCGGCAAAGAGGGTGGCCAGAGCAATGATAAAGAGCATGGCGATTTTGCCCCACGACGAGGGGTCGCTCATGTCCGAGGGGATCGAAATGGTGGGAAGATACGATCCGCAGGCGGCCAGGATCAGCAGAGGGATGGAGAGCATCACCACCACCCAGTCCTCGACCAGCAGTTTTTTCATCAGGTTACTCATATCCTATCTTTTTTTGAGGTTTTACCTATTTAGAACATGGCGATGGCGGCAAAGCCGATCGTGTTCAGATTTTTCATTGTACGCTCCGAGTAGGTGGTCAGGGTGTAGTTGAGTTGAAGTTTGACAAACTTCACGGGCGAGTAGTTTACTCCGATCACATAGTCCGATTGCTCGAGGTGTGAGGCCCCTACCTGCTGGTTGTAGAAGTTGTAGCGCAACGAGGGGGTGAAATCCTTGATCTTGTAGGCGGCAACCACATAGCAACCGTCGTTCTTGATCGCCTGGTCGCCGTTGCCCTGCTGGTGCCAGAGGTACTCCGAGCGGAGCGAGAAGGCTTTGCCCTGGTACTCCACACCGGCTGCGGCGCGCTGGTTGCGGATATACTCCTCGCCGCGCTCGCCGTAGCTGTAGGATCCCGTCAGGCAGAGCTCCTTGATGGGGAAGAACTTCAGGCGGCCGATCACATCCTTTGACTTGTTCTTGTCGTCGGTGTTCTTGCCCTCGCCCTGGAAGATACCCACGCTGTAGTCGAAGAAGAAGTGGTCGTCTTTGGCCTTGAGAAATTTACCGTAGAAGGCCACACCCAGGTCGCGGGTGTCGGGCAGGCCGGTGATCTCGTCTACGACCTTGGCCGTCTCGATCGTCTCCCACTTGGTGGGGTTCAGCGGGCCCTCCAACGAGAAGGGGACATGGAACTGACCAAACTGAATGTTGAAGGCCTCGGTGGGCTTCCATCGCAGGTAGGCATCAATGAGTTTCGGTTTGGCGAACTCAGCCTGTACGCGGTAGTCGAATTGGCGCGAGATGTCGCCAAAGAGCCATACACGCACATAGTTGATGTTGAAGTTCGAGGTGCCGGCATCGTTCCATTTGTAGGTCATCTTGGCAAAACCCCCTACTTGGGGCAACTTCTCCACGATCTTGCCCCACTTTTCGTTGCGGGCATTCTGCTTTTCGTTCTTCTGCTCAAGCTCCGTGAGGCGGGCATTGAGGGCCTCGATCTGTTGCTCCTGGCTGAGTTCCTGCGCTCGGGCCCCAATTACATAAAATACGAAAAGGATCAAAAGGGTAAAAAATCTCTTCATGCTATTCTTTTGTTAAAAATAATTTCTCCTTGGCAAAGGTCGTAAAAATTATGGATTTGGCAAGTAGCATAAATGCCTATTTTTGGCAAAAGCGGAAGCATCTTTCGTCCATTGGGCAATATTGCCTCCCGATGCGCGAATATTTCTCTTTTTTTAGGTAATTTTTCCAAGTGTCAATGCGTAAATTTTTGCTCTGTAAGATTTTTTTTGGAGACACCTTTGTAACTCATTGAAAATCAGACCCCATTTTCACGCTCTTGTAAGATTTTTTTTCGCCGAAAATTTGGAGATGGTTTTTTTATTGCGTAAATTTGCAGTAAAGAAAGCCCGAAAAAGGGCCTCAAACGCCACCCTCCCGAATACCATCACCGCCAAGGTGTATATATATATTAACTAAAAATTCCTACACTATGAAAAGGTTATTTTTTATCAGCATGCTTTTCTTGTTGGGAGTGGCGTGCAACAAGAATGAAGAGACAGACCCTCAATTGAAGTTGAGGTATGACACCGAAACTCAAATGCAGGCTATTTTGGGGAACTATGGGGATTATGAACCTACAACGGTCGTGTACCATCTTATCGGCAAAGAGTTTAGGCAATGGGCTTATGTGGAGTATAAACCCTCCTGGAGCGAAATTGACAATATTCCCTATGGCTTTGGTAATATGCAAGTCGACGGAATGGCCCCCGATTACTACACCTTTACGGCGGATGGAACGGTTGTGCGGCGTTATACGGTAACAGCCCTAGCTCCGCCCGATAATCAGTTCGAGGTGAACGGAACGTGGAACTTCGATCCCATGAGTCGAGTGTTGACCACAGCCTTTACCTATAACGATGGAGATGAGGTCGTGATAGAACGTACGCTTCGAGCACTTGGGCCCAATCTGTTCGTGTGGGATGAGGTAAGGAATGATACCATGAAGAACAAGTTGCGCTATTATCGTTCGGTTTATATTGTGCAATAAAAATTGGCGAATCGATCAGGATCGGCCGGGCTCTTCGGAGTTCGGCCGAGTTTTTTGAGAGGGAGAGGGGGCAATTTACAATGCACAATTCACAATTTTTTAATTCCTAATTCGTCATTGCGAGGAGGTTGCATGGCAACCGACGTGGCAATCTTTTTATCGGAGAATTATTCTCACGATTGATCGCCCATAAAAAGATCCCCACGGTCGCTCTCGCTCCCTCGGGATGACGCTGTGCGGACTTGGACCGCCGTACATCCCGCAGGAGATTGCCACGTCGCCTTC
>CAJGDL010000027.1 GCA_904502075.1 uncultured Alistipes sp. | reverse complement strand
TTGGTCCAAGGCGAGAGGAATTGCGAGATGAGGTAGCCGTGGCCCGCGTGTACCTCCACCGAGTCGAAGCCGGCGTTGTGGGCCGTGTGGACGGCCTGCCCGAAATCTTTGGCAAATTGAATCAATTCATGCTCTTTGAGTCGGCGGTGAAAGGTGGGGGAGTAGAGGTTGAATCCGTTGGAGGCCGAAACGGGGAAACTGCCGGCCGTGGACCAGTGGGTCATGTTGCCGCAGTGGCCGATCTGTACACCCACGGCAGCCCCCTCGCGGTGTACCGCCTCGGTGATGTCGCGTAGTTGGGGGACGATCTCATCGCGCAGCCACAGTTGCGAGTTGAACGAGATGCCGCTGCGGTTGATCGAGGCATAGGCCAGGGTGGTCATGCCGACCCCCCCCTTGGCGACGCTCACATGGTACTCTTTGAGGTCTTGGGTCGGGGCGAAATCCTTGCCCATCGACTCGAAGGCGGCCGAGCGGATCACGCGGTTGCGCAGTGTGACGGGGCCCATCTGGTAGGGGGTAAACAATTTTGACTCTTTCATATTTTTCTTTTCTCTATTTTCGCTTTTGGGTGTCGGGCGGGGCGGACTCCCTCGCCCCGTAGGTTAGTAGATGAAGGGGAGGATACGTTTCCGCCCAAGACTCGAAAACTCCTCGCCGAACTCCCTTTCGTAGCGTTTGTAGAGCGAGGCCGAGCGGGGAGCCAGGTTGGCAAAGGTCCACCACACAAACAGCGCTCCGGTCCACGACCAGGTGGCGATGGCAAAGCCTGTCCACTCCACAATCTCGCCGAAGTAGTTGGCCGACGATACATAACGGAACATGCCGCCACGGGGAATGTAGTGGCGCGTATCGCCCGGCTTACGCAGATTGCGCACGATGTGGTCGGCCTGCATATTGATAAACATGCCGCCGAAGAAGAGAGCGAGGCCGATCCAGAAGCGCAAGTCGCAGAACCAATCGGCGTAGTAGCCCGCAGGGGCGAGTTCAAAGAGCCAACAGCCGATCAGAAAGGCGTTGATGCTGTTGAAGGCAAGCCCCATCAGGGCGATACCCACGGGCATCTTCGAGTGGCCGCGCATCAGGAGCGGGAAGACGAACGATCGCTGGAAGTAGTGGAGGAGGTAGAGGGCCGCCAGGGCGAGCTCCACGATTTGGGTCGGGGAGGCCTTTGCCGCCCACCAGGCCATCACGAAGAAGGCCGGGGCCTCCATCAGGATCCAGCCCACCTTGTTTGAGAGGGGGAATCCGAATTTGGGATTGAAGAGGTAGCCGTAGCCCGCCTCCACAAAGTAGAGGGCCACGAAGACCACCACGCCCATCAGGGCCATGGCGATGAGTATCCAATGAAAAGTTTCGATCGAAAGCATGGTTGTTTCTCTGCTTGGGTTTTAATAAAAAATGCACGGATAAATCCGTGCAAAGATACGATTATTTTTCGATTGGACGTCGTGGTTCGAGGCTGATTTCTCTTTTCATGTGGCTATTTGGGACAAATTCGGCGCAAAACAGCCAACGGATAGCGTCTCAAGGGTTGCATGATGCGCCACAGAGCGGCCAACCGGAGGTGTAGCCATCCGCAATCGACAATGCCGTAAACCTTTTCGCGGGACATGGTCTCGGTGCCGTAGAGGTTTCCGTCGCCCAACAAGACCACTCGATCTCCCTCAAGGCGGTGGATGCGGTGGACCACAAATCGCCCCGGAGCACTCTCGGCCATCACTACATGGCCGACCCGGAAGTCCTCCTTGCGGATCGGGCGCAGGAGGATTGTGCTGCCGCTTTGAAAGAAGGGGAGCATACTCTGGCCACGCACGGCGATCCGTACCGACTCCCCCTCGAGAAGTAGGTCGCGGGCCTGCGAGAAGGCTGATTGGTTACTGATGATGCGCTTCATTTTCCGAGAGCGTTTGGAAGGAGAGTTCGGCCGCCGCCTTGTCGGGCAGACAATCCAGGTGGAAGACCGGAGCCACGCAAAGCATCTCCGAGAGGGTGCTACATAGGGCATCCTGGAGCGTATCGTCGTGGGCAAAGGCCGGAGGACAGGAGGGAAGCAGGGCACCGATGGCTCGGATTCCCTTTAGGCGGTGGATCTTGTTGTAGGGGGCCTGGCTCAGGCGCACAAAGCCGCTGATGGGCCACTGCTCCTGCTTGTAGCAGGGGGTCTTGCCGCTCCAGGGCGAGCCGCAAACCAGGGCCTTGCCGTCGAGGACGCGGATGATGGGGCTGTCGTCGTTGAGCAGCACCGCCCCGGGGATATGTTCGCGCCATAGGCGGGTGTGGGTGCTCTTGCCGGTTCCCGACTCCCCGAGAAAGAGGGCAGCCTTCTCTCCGCAGCGGATCGTCGAGGAGTGAATGGCAATTGCCTTGCGGGGGGTGATTGCGATACCGAACATCATCCACAGTCCGAAACGGAGCAACGATCCATATTCAGGGCAGTGGGGGTAGGTGGCCAAATTGCTCTGCACCTCGGGAGAGGAGAGGGTTTTGGTGAACCAAAGCACGCCGCTCGGGCGACTCATCGTGAAGAGGTACTCTTCGCCTTGTACGCGAAATTCGCACAAGGCATCCACCTCGGGAAAGTCGAAGGCGTCGAGGAGTCGGTAGCTGTTAAATTCGGGGGCGGGGTAGTCGGCCTCACGCAGGGAGAGAATCACCTCCTCTGAGGCCTTTGGCTCCACCTCGAAAACGCGCAGGGCACGGGCAAAATGTCCCCAGGTTTCGAGGAGCCCCTCGCCTTCGACCCGAATGCGGAATCCTGCAATCAGAAATTCTTGTATCATAGTGTGTTATGCGTTACATTTCAATGATTCGATCACAATAACTGAGTGACGTTTCGCGGTGGGCAATGACGATGATCGTCAGGTCGCTGTTCCCCTTTGAGAGTGCCTCGATCGAGCGGTTGATCCCCTCCTCGGTACGGTTGTCGAGCGACGAGGTGGCCTCGTCGAGGAGCAGTACATCGGCCCCTTTGTAGAGGGCGCGAGCGATGCCGATGCGCTGGCGTTGTCCGCCCGAGATGCGGCATCCGCACTCTCCGATCGGGGTCTCCATCCTCTGGGGCAGTGAGTCGATGAAGGGGAGTAATTGGGCCTGCTCCAAGGCTTGGCGTACCCGTTCGCGGTCGATCCGATCCTCTGTCTCGCCCAGGGCGACATTGGCGGCAAAGGTGCTATCAGTCAGAAAGACATTTTGTGAGACGTAGCCCACGCTGTTCTGCCAACGGCGGCGGTTTTCGGGGGTCAGGGGGGTGTCGTCGATCCAAATGCGGCCTTGGGTCGGGGGGTAGAATCCCAACAAAAGGTTGAAAAGGGTGGTCTTGCCACGTCCCGACTCCCCGCGAATACCGATGCGCTCGCCTTTGTGGATTGTGAGCGAGAGGTTTTCGATCAGGGGCTTTTCGGGCGAATCTTCGAAGCAGAAGGTGAGCCCCTCGATGCGAATCGCTTGCTGAAGCCCCATGCGTTCGGCATCCTCCCTGTTTTGCTGTTCGCTCTCAATTTGAGCCTCCCGAAGGATGTCGATCGTATAGCGATTGTATTTAATGGCGGCCCAACCGCTCATCAGACTTCTTACCGAAGGCATCAGGCGCAGGGCGGCCACGGCAAAGACTCCGAAGAGCAGGCGGATATCGCCCGCCTCGCCGCGCAGGCTGACAATTACGAGCAGGGCCATGCCCAGGGCCAGGCCCGTTTCGGTGAAGAGCGAGGGGAGTTGTCCCAGCGTAGCGTTCTTTTGCTGCACCTCTACAATCTCATCCATCGCCTTGTCGAATCGTTTGAGCATGAGGGGAAAGGCGCGATTTATCTCCACCTCCGAGTATCCACGGAAGGTCTCCATCACCACGCGAGCCTTCTCACGGTGGGCGCGATTCTCCACCTCGCCGTAGCGGTTCAAGCGACGGCGCACCAACCGGTAGTAGACGATCACCGTAGGAAGGAAGATCAGCAAGACGAGACCCGCCGCCTTGGGGCTATAGAGCAATACGGCTCCGAAAAGTAGCAGGAAGAGGGTCGCCTCGCAGGCCATGGTGGCCAAGGGGCGTAGTACGCCGGCCACAAACGAGAAACTCACTACATTGACGTTGCGAGCCAGCACAGCCGAATTGCTCTGCTTGATGAAGTGCAGACCACGCCGGTAGTAGGTGGTATAGAGGTTGCGCGAGAGGTAGCGGTAGAGGGAGTAGATGTAGTTGCGCTCGGTGCGGTAGAGCCCCAGGGCCAGGAGATTCTTCAGCGCGATGAGGAGCACCACCCCGAGAGCGATGCAGGTAACAAATTGGTTGTCTGAAGAGAACCCTCCCCAACGATAGAGTTGGTCGAGGTAGTCGATTTGATGAATGGCTTGGGTGTCGAGGATGAGCGTCAGCACAGGAACCAACAAGGCAAGCCCCAAGAAGTTAAGTAGGGCCCTTAGGAAGATGGTTACGACGACCCAGCCGCCTCGTTGGCGGAATTTCGGGGGAATCAGGGATCGTAGGGAACTTTTCATCCTTGCAAAGGTAGGAAAAATTCAAGACTTACGAGTAAGAAAAGAGAAAAATTTTCTATTCTTCTGCAAAGCCTCGGCTGATCCCGTGCATGAATGGCGCTGCTCCGGCCGGCATCGCGGTTTGTTATTCGGATTTAGTTTTAGCGATCAACCCACTACTTGCTCGCATCGACCTTGACGGACATACCAAAGCCATCCTTCGACCTCTTCGTAGCCCATTCCGCGCAAGAGGGCGATGTATTCGGCCAACTGTTTTTTGTTTTGTTTTGCCTGTTGCTCGCCGAATTTGTAATCAACAACTACGGCTCGTTTTCCCTTGATCATCACGCGATCGGGTCGTCTTATTTCTACCTCCTCTTTAGCTTCTCTCGGGCGGATGATGTCGCGCTCGCTCAACACCCGATCCCACGATTCATCATACCAAGAGGCCACGCGGGGGTCGGAGAGTGTCTGCTCGATCCGTCGTTTCAGTTCAGTAGCCTCTTGCGCGGAGATGGAAGCCTCCTGACGCATGCGGTCGAGGGCCTCGTCGAGCTCTCGGCGGTTCGTGGCCTCGGCAAAGAGTCGGTGCATCAAAATACCGAAGTTTCGGGGCGAGAACTCCACCTGGCCACCGTGTTCCAAGTGGTTCGTGTGGGGGTATTTCTGTTGGGTGACCGGGGAGGTCGATGGGTAGCGACCGAGGGTGAGGTGTTCCACTGCGCGCTCCTCTCGGCTTCGATTTTCATCAGGGGGTTCAGGCCCCAAAAAGTTTCCAAAGCGACAGAAGGTGCCCTGTTCGTCTTCTTGGCACTCCCCTTCGAGCTTTTCGAGGCGGCAGAGCCCTTCTTTGCGTTCGATTCCTTCCCAAAGCAGGGCTCCGATTCCGGCGCGTGTCGAGGGGATGAAGATATGGAGTTGCTCCACTGCGCGTGTCAGGGCCACATAGAGTAGGTTGACATTATCCAAATAGGAGTAGACCAATTCGCGGTAATAGGCCTCCGAGAAGTGGGAGAGGGCCATCTCGGAGCGATATTTCACAGGGACGCAACCCACCTCGCGAAGTTCTCCTTCGCCCTCGGCCCAAAGAATATTTGGCGTCTCGCCTGTCGATTTGGGATCGAGTGTCCAGGAGCAGAAGGGGATCAGAATCACCTTCTTTTCCAACCCCTTGGCGGTGTGGATTGTGGTGATCTCGATCGTCTTTTCGCTCTGCTCGATCGTCAGCGAGCGTTTGCACCCCGTCTCTTCCCACCAGGTCAGGAAGAGGGGAATATCGACCACGCGCCCCGACGAGAAGTGGATGATTTGCTCGTGGAGGGCTTGCAGGTAGGCGATCTGTTCCATCTCGTTATTCAGCTCGAAATACTCGACAACGCGGGCAAAAGCCTCGTCGGGTGAGAGCAGTCGCCATGAGGCGAGTCGTTGGCGGAGCTCCTCGCTCAAGGGAGCATCGAAGGCAAGTCCGAGTTTTTGGTTGCAGATGGCACGACGGATCGAGTCCTCGGGGTCGATCATCAGATAGAGAATCGAGATGATGAAGTTACAAAGGGGCGAAGAGTCGATGCGCAGAGCATCCTGTGTCATCACATCGAAGCGGTAACGCTCCTCACGATTGTTGCGCTTGAAATCGAGCAACATGCGGGCGGCTCGGGCTCCATCGCTGCGCGATCTTCCCAAGATCATCAGGTCGCAGGGTTTGAACCCGCGGTCGAGGAGCTCACACACACGCTCCACCAGGGGGGGCGTTTGGTTGTAGGTCTCGACCGAGATGTAGCCCTCCTGTCGGCTCTTTTTGCGGGCCACTTGTCGATGCCCTTCGTAGGCTCTGCGGATTGTCCCCTCCAACTCCTTGCGCAGGGGCTCATCGACCCCACTCTCGCGGAGTTTGTCCGACAAAAGCCGGTCGGCGGCCTCGACCACGCGCTCCATGATGGCATTGTTGAAGGCCACGATATGGCGTTGCGAGCGGAAATTGTATTGCATCTGCTCCACTTCGGCCCCTGGGAGAGCCTCGGGGGCCTTCAGCCCCAAGATGCGCCAATCACCGCCTCGCCAGCGGTAGATCGACTGCTTTACATCGCCCACCAACAACACGGGGTGGCCGGGCTCCTCTTTCTCGTCTTGTGTGAGTTGGCTCTTATGAGAGAGCGAATCCGAGAGCAGGGGCAGGAAGTTGAGCCACTCACCCTCGGAGGTATCCTGAAATTCGTCGATGAAGTAGCGGTCGTAGCGATTACCCACCTTTTCGTAGATAAAGGGGGTCTGGTTTCCTTCGATCAGGGCCGAAAGGATCTTCTTGGTCTCCGAAAGCAACAGGGTGTTCTCCTCGCGCCAAAGGTTTTGTACCTCCTGATAGAGATCCGAAAGCAGGGCGAAGGAGCGGTATTGTTCGCGCAAGAGGCGCGTGGAGTTCCAATCGGTGATGTGGCTGTCGTAGCAATTGCAGAGGTCAGCCATCAGAGCTTGTAGCTCGCCAAGCAGGGCTGTGTGCTCTTTGGCGTTGGCCTTGGTCATCCACCCCTCGGTGGAGGCGGCACATTTACGGGCGCGCGCTTTGGGTTCGGCGAGCTCTCCTGCGGCCGCCGCATAGAAGAGGTTGGCCCCCGAGGAGCGACCATAGGAAAAATCGTCGATCGTAAGGCCAGCCGCGGCAATGCGCTCCACGCCCCGTCGTCCCAACTCCTTGTAAAGGGCCTGGGTGCGGGCACTCTCGGCCGAAATCTTGCGCACGATCTCCTCCAACTCCCTCTTCGAGCGGGCCGAGGCGAGCGCCGTGCGACCCCCCTCTTTGAAGAGCTCGCCCCCCAACTTTAGGATCTCGCGCCGAAGATCCCAGCCCTCATGCTCTTCGATCCGTTCGCGGACAAAGGCTTCGAGCCACTGTTTCAGCTCCTCGTTCTTGGAGATACGCTCAATGAGGGCATCCACTCCCCGGGTCAGCACGGGAGCCGACTCCAATTCGATCGTGTAGTTCAGGTCGATGCCGAGCTCCTGGATGAAGGCGTGGAGAATGCGTTGGAAAAATTTGTCGATGGTCAGTACCGTGAAGTGGGAGTAGTCGTGCAGAATGGCACTCTGTACCTTGCGGGCGCGGTTGCGAATCTCCTCTTCGGCGAGCGAGAGTTCGCCTGCGAGATTTTGTAGGTAGTCGCTCTCTTTGCCGGCAGCCAAAAGGTGGATCTCCTTCAGGATGCGGCTCTTCATCTCTTCGGTGGCTTTGTTGGTAAAGGTTACGGCCAGGATATGACGATAGAGCATCGGTTGCCAAATTACGTCGCGGACGTAATTGTAGGCCAACTGATAGGTCTTTCCCGATCCGGCACTTGCATTGAGAATCTTGGCTCGCATAGGACAAAGGTACGAAAAAATCGCGATTCTTCCTGCTTGAGTCGTGATTTTTTTTGTTGCTTGGCTCTCTTTTCCTCAGCCTGTAAGATTCCGAGCCAAGTGTTCTATTCTCGCTTTTTTTTATTACCTTTGTCAATCAATGAAGCTAAAAACAGAGAAAATGATGCGATTCTTAATTTTTTTGTCGACCCTGCTTTTGTGTGTGGAGTTCGGGGCGCAGGCGCAGAACAATAGCCGGCCACAAGGGGATTCCCTCGCGGTTTTTCGGGCGGTACGGGTGGAGGGTCCCGTCAAGGTGGACTTTCTCCAGTTGGCCGAGGGGGAGTCGCCCTATGTTACCTACGACACCCGCACCAATTCCGATTCTCGACTAAAGGTTCAGGTCGATAAGTCGGGGCGGCTCAATATCCGTGAGTTGGGATTGCGAAACAGTACCGACACGATGCAACTCAAGGTGGGCTACCGAACCCTCGAGTCTTTGGCGGTGGATGGGGCGCGTGTAACCTTTGAGAATGCGATGAAGCAGCAGATGACCGAACTCTCGGTTTCGGGCGGAGCCGTGGCTGCACTCAACTTGGAGGTGATCGACGCAATGGTAACAGTAACAGGGAAATGCAAACTCTCGATTTCGGGAAGTTGCCGCTACCTCGACCTGGAGGCCTCCACCGCAAACGTGGAGGCGGCGGCCTTGGAGTGCCGCTCGGCTCATCTCAAGGTGAGTCACCGTGCCCGCGTGGTTCTTCACGCGCAAGAGCGTTTGGTGGCATCGGTGATGCGGGCCGAGGTGCTCTATTCGCAGAAACCGGAAATTTTACGGGTTTTCGGTTCGTTTGGAGCCAAGGTGGGCCCGTTGCACCCCGAGGAGCAAAAGTAACTCCACCCATGCTTTCAATGGAAACGATATCGCTTTGAATCGAAATTTGTTATAACGAAAAATCGGCAACGCATGAAGCCTTTGCAACAGACGACTTTCTTGGGTGAGGTGGCTCGTTCGCTCTACACCCGTTACGGGGAGGATTTCGCCTCCCTGTCGCTCCTCTTTCCTTCGCGTCGAGCTCGTCTGTTTTTCGCCGACGAGTTGGCTCAAATCGCCGAGAAACCCCTTTGGGAGCCCGAGTGGCTTACGCTCGACGGCCTGATGGAGGAGCTCGCGGGGTTGCGCGTAGGCGATCGGCTGCGGTTGGTCGTCGAGCTCTATCGCATCTACAATCGCTACCACCACGAGGAGTTCGACTCCTTCTACTTTTGGGGAGATCGCCTTTTGGCCGACTTCGATATGGTGGACAAATATCGGGTGGATGCCGATATGCTGTTTCGAAATATCGCCGATCTGAAGGAGTTGGAGGCCGACCTTTCGTACCTGACCCCCGAGCAGCGCGAGGTGATCAACCGCTTTTGGCAAGGGGTGCTCGACGAGGCCTCCGATTCGCCCGAACGCCGCCGATTCCTGCTGATTTGGAACTCGTTAGGGCCTATCTACCGCGAATTTCGAGACCACCTTACGGCATTGGGGTTTGCCTATGCGGGCATGGTGCAGCGTCGTGCGGCCGACCGCCTGAAGTCGGGCGAGGCCTCCTTGTCTCCCGATCGCCGCTATGTGGTGGCGGGATTCAATGCCCTCTCCGAGTGCGAGAAGCTCCTCTTCGACCACCTAAAGAGTCTGGGTGCCGATTTCTATTGGGATTACGATGAACAATATGTGCGCTCCGAGGAGCAGGAGGCGGGGATGTTCTTGCGGGAAAATCGCCTTCGCTATCCCGAACCTTTGGGTGAGGTAAATCACGATTACTCCAAGCGGGAGAAGATCTTGCGCGTGGTATCCACGGTCTCCGATGCGGTACAGTGCAAGGTCGTACCTTCGATTTTGGACTCTTTCCGCGAGCGTGACCCCGAGAGCGGGCGGCTCCTCCCTTTGGATAAACGCACGGCTATTGTGCTGACCAACGAGGGACTCTTGATGCCGCTGCTGAGCTCACTGACCCCCTCCGAAGGGCAATCCGAGGCCGATCGGGTGAATGTCACGATGGGGTTTCCTCTGAAGCAAACCCCGGCCTACACCTTTGTCGAGCGTCTTTTGGAGTTGCAAAACCATCTGTCGGGTAAGGGGCAGGAGATCACCTTTTACCATGCCGATGTCTTGGGTTTGTTGGCGCACCCTTGTTTAGAAAATGCATTAGGAGAGCAGATGCAACCCCTTAGAAAAGAGATTGTCGAGGGGCGGTATATTCGAGTGCCTGCAACCCTGTTTGATGCTAATGAGGTGCTCTCATCCCTCTTTCGTGGGACTGATTCGTGGCGCTCCCTCTCCGATTGGCTTTTGGAGGTCTTGTCGCTGGTGGGAGGGGGAATGGATCCGGAGCGCGAAGGGGAGATGACAGCAGCTTTACTGCTTCTCTCCGAAGAAATCTCGAAACTTCGCAACTCGATCGATCAGTGCGAGATCGAGATCTCGAATTCAATCTATGCTTCACTTCTGAGAAAGCATCTTCAGACCTTGAAGGTACCCTTTGAGGGAGAGCCGCTGAACGGGATCCAGGTGATGGGAATTCTCGAAACCCGAAACCTCGATTTCGATCAGGTGATTCTCCTCTCGATGACCGACGACAATTTCCCCGGGCGACTCGATTCGGCAGCCTCCTATATCCCCTACAACCTGCGTGCAGCCTATGGCCTTCCCACGCCCGAACACCACGAAGGAGTCTACTCCTACTATTTTTATCGCCTGATTCAGCGGGCCAAAGAGGTGGTGATGTGTTATTGCTCGCGAGCCGACGAGAAGAGTACGGGCGAGCCGAGTCGCTACATCCGTCAGTTGGAGTACGAAAGTGGCCGAAAGATTGCCTTTACGGAGGTGGGTGTCGATGTCAATTTGCCCGAGGAGGCTCCGATCGAGGTGGAGAAGACGGGGCGTGTAAGGGAGCGTTTGGAGGAGTATCTTCGCGCCGACAATCCGATTGGATTGTCGCCCACAGCCTTTGCACGATACCTGGCCTGCCCCCTAAAGTTTTACTTTGCTTCGATTGCGCATCTCAAAGAGCGAGAGGAGATTGCTGAAGAGATCGACAATCCGTTGTTCGGAAATCTGCTCCACGCCTCGATGGAGCGATTATATGGATGCATCTTGGAGGATGCCCATCCGCAGAAGAGCCTCGAGGCGATCTGCAAGGCCGGAGAGGTGGAACAGGCAGTAAAACGAACCATCGAAGAGGAACTCTTCCGTGGGGCCTCTACGCCTGAGAGTGAATACCCCGGGCAGCTGCTCTTGGTGCGCGATATTGTGGTACAATACATCCGCGAGGGGATCATCGCCTACGACCGTACCCATGAACCCTTTGTGGTAGAGGGGCTGGAGATGGGGGTTTCGTGCGACTTTGCGTTGGATGGTGCGCGCTGCGTTCGCTTTGCCGGCAAGGCCGACCGCGTGGATCGCATGCAGGACGGATCTCTTCGCGTAGTGGATTATAAAACCGGATCCATTCACTTGGAATACAATGGATTGGATGACCTCTTTGTGAATAAGAATCGCGCCCTGAACGGAAACATCTTCCAAACCTTGCTCTACTCGCTTATGTTGTGGCAGGATCGGGGGGCCGATGCTCGCCCGGCTCTCTTCTATGTTCGCCGAATGAACTCTTCGGACTACTCTCCCTATTTAGTAGATAAAACCATGAAGGGCAAAGAGATAAGATATTCTATCTTAAGGGGTGATTTCGAGGATCGATTGCGAGAAAAACTCCTCGAACTGTTCGATTTCTCCACGCCGTTCCGCCCCTGCGAAGATCACGAGCCTTGCGACTTTTGTGATTTCAAGAGCATCTGCCGCAGGTAGAGGTGATAAGGGGAATCTGCTCTATTGTAATTCGTTGTCGAAATTGACCACCATATAGGCGGCTCCCGAGCGACGGGCAGCCTCAATTCCTACGGGCGAATCCTCGAAGATCATAGTCTCCTCGGGAAGGCATCCCTCGATCTGCATCGCCTTCAAAAAGGCATCGGGGTGGGGTTTGTGGTGCTCCACGTCGGCAGCAGAAAGGATGCCATCCACCTTGTTCTCCAACTTTAAGTAGCACATCGCATTGCGCAGATTGTCAGCCTGTCCGGTAGAAACGATCCAGACCTTTCCTCCCTGACGACGGAAGTGTTGGCAGAAGGCCCATAGCCCTTCGTTCAGCTTTACGCTCTCGAAAAAGGAGGGGTAAAGTGCGATCTTGCGGCGACGGATGCGGTCAATCTCCTCGGGGTTGCTGAAGCCGATCGATCGCAGGAAGTCGGGACATCGAACCCCGAAGTGTCGCTTTAGGTACTCCTCTTCGGTCAGTTGATAGCCAACCTCTTTCAAAGCGGCGACATAGGCTCGGGCATTTGCTCGGCGCGTATCGGCCAAGGTGCCATCGAAATCGACTAAAAGTAGCTTGAGTTGCATGAGGACAATCGTTTTTTAGTCAAAGGATTGCATGCCTGATTGGGCGATGTGTATGATGCGTTGGTACTCCGCGGGCGAGAGTTCGAGAAAGAAGTAGTGGATCGGATCGACCCGCATGCCGTTGTTGCGCACTTCGTAGTGGAGGTGGGGGGCCAACGAAAGGCCCGTGTTGCCCGAAAGGGCGATGATGTCGCCTCGCTTCACCTTCTCGCCCTTGCGCACGTTGATCTTCCCAAGGTGGCTGTAGGAGGTCTCGAAGCCGTTTCCGTGGTCGATCACCACGCTCTGTCCAGAGGTGCTGCGGGTCGATACCTCCTTGATTGTGCCGTCGGCCGTGGCGAATACGCGCGACCCCTCGGGAAGGGTATAGTCGACACCCTGGTGTGATTTCAGTGTCTTGAAGAAGGGGTGGATGCGCATGCCGTAGGAGGCGGTGAGTAGGCTCAGCTGGGGGTTAATAACCGGCTGGATGGCCGGAATATGATTACACATATCGCCCAATGAGTCAATCTGTTGTTCTATCTTATCGTATGATTTTTCGAGCTCAGAGAGTCGCTGCTCCATTTCGTAGGTTCGTTCGCCTAATTCGCGTTTGAGGCGGTAGGTTGATTCTCCTTGCAACTCCTCGTAACGCGAGAGTTGCTCCGTGCGTAGCTCTTCGTCGAGGCTATAGGGGTCGCTCTCGAAGAGAATGCGGAAGATATTGCGGTCGCGCTCGGTGATGTTTTCGGCCACCAGGCGCAGCGAGTCGTAGCGAGCCTCCAGTCGGCCGTACTCTTCGCGCAGCAGGTCGGTCGAGTGTTTCATCATATACTCGGTGGGGGTGTCGAAAAAGAGCGAATAGACCACATAGTAGAGGGTGATGGCCCCCAACCAAATCAGGGCCGATACGCCACCACGCAGCAGACGCTGTCGGATTGTGCGGGGTTGTTTGTCTCTGTTTTTTGCTGCCATGGATTACTCTTCGTCAAACTTTTCGAGGTTCTGCTCGCGAATCTCGGCCATGATGCGCTCATACTCCTCGGGGGTCATGTTCTTGTTGAAATAGTTGATCGGATTGACCACCTCGCCTTGGTGGATCACCTCGTAATGGAGGTGGGGGCCCGTCACACCGCCCGAACGACCGAGCTCGCCGATGAGTTGGCCGCGCACGATCTTTTCGCCGGGTTGGACGAGCACTTTGCTCAAGTGGGCATAGCGGGTCTTGTAGCCGAATTCGTGGTCGAGAAGTACTTGACGGCCATAGCCTCTGCGGCTGTTACGTTCATCAACACTTTCAACCGTGGCGTCGCCCGTGGCATAGACCGGATCACCCACATTGCCCGGCAGATCGACCCCTTTGTGGAAGATGCGCTTGTGGTAGAGTGGGTGGATGCGCCAGCCGAAGGGGTCGATACCGTTGCGCAGCAGCGAACGGTCGATGGGCCATAGGGCGGGAATGGCTGTTGAGAGCCTCTCTTTGTTTTTCGAGAGGTTCTGCAACTCATCGAGCGACAAGGAGCGGGCATAGAGTTCGCGGGCCATCTGATCCATCTGCTTCCAGGTGTTGATCATCAGTGAGGCGTGAATATCGCTCTTCAAGGGGGCGTATTTCGAATCGGGGTAGGGGGTGTCGACCCCCTCGATCTGGAGCGAATCGGTCGAGAAGAGGGGACGGTAGACATAGTGGTCGCGGTGGGCAATCTCCTCCATTTCGCGCTCCAGGGTGCGCAGTTTGTCCTGTAGGATGTAGTATTTGATCACCAGGTCGCGATTTTCGCGGTTGATGCGATACATCTTGGGGGTGTAGAAGAAATAAGAGAAGAGCCCGTTGACAATCGAAATAAAGATAAAACCCAGGAGCAGCTTGCGCACCAGGCGGTAAATCCTCAGCCGAAAGGGGAGTAAACTCTCCTTTCGGGGGCCGATCTGCAACTCGTTATGGGGGTCGGTGGTATGCATCCGATAAAAAAGTCTTTTATATATGGTGCAAAATTAAGGTAAATTGTGTAAATTTGCAACCCGAAATAGAAACGAAAAAAATTTAAAAATCAATATAGGATGGAATCGAATAAAATTCGCCAAGCATTTTTGGACTTTTTCGAGAGCAAGGAGCACGCAATTGTGCCCTCGGCTCCGATGGTCGTGAAGAACGACCCGACGCTGATGTTTACCAACGCCGGCATGAATCAGTTTAAGGAGATTTTCCTGGGCAATGCCCCCAGAAAGTATCCGCGTGCAGCCGATACGCAGAAGTGTCTGCGTGTGTCGGGTAAGCACAACGACCTGGAGGAGGTGGGCCACGATACCTACCACCACACCATGTTCGAGATGTTGGGCAACTGGTCCTACGGCGACTACTTCAAGCAGGAGGCCATCGCCTGGGCTTGGGAACTCTTGACCGAGGTCTACAAACTCGACAAGAGCCGCATGTATGCCACCGTCTTCGAGGGTTCGGAGGAGGATGGCGTTCCCTTCGACCAGGAGGCTTACGACTACTGGAAGCAGTACTTGCCCGAGGATCACATCATTCGCGGCAACAAGCACGACAACTTCTGGGAGATGGGCGAGACGGGTCCCTGCGGCCCCTGCTCGGAGATCCACTACGACCTGCGCGACGAGGCCGAGGTAGCCAAGATCCCCGGCCGTGAGATGGTGAACCAGTCGTCGCCCCTGGTGATCGAGATCTGGAACCTGGTCTTCATGCAGTTCAACCGCAAGGCCAATGGTTCGCTCGAGCCGCTGGCTGCCAAGCATATTGATACGGGTATGGGCTTCGAGCGTTTGTGCATGATTCTGCAGGGCAAGAAGTCGAACTACGACACGGATGTCTTCCAGCCCACGATCGGACGCATTGCCCAGATGTCGGGCAAGCCTTACGGCCAGGATGAGAAGTGTGATGTGGCCATGCGTGTGATCGCCGACCACCTGCGTGCCATCTCCTTCTCGATTGCCGATGGTCAGTTGCCTTCGAATGTGAAGGCCGGTTATGTGATCCGCCGCATCCTGCGCCGTGCCGTGCGTTACGGCTACACCTACCTGGGCTTCAACGAGCCCTTCATCTGCCGCCTGGTGGCCGGTTTGGTGGAGCAGATGGGTGGTCAGTTCCCCGAGTTGAAGGCCCAGCAGCACCTCATCGAGCGTGTGATCGAGGAGGAGGAGGCCGCCTTCCTGCGCACCCTGGCTACGGGTATCAACCTCCTCGACGGCGTGATTTCGCAGACCAAGGAGGCCGGCAAAACGCAGATTTCGGGCAAGGAGGCTTTCGTTCTCTACGACACCTTCGGCTTCCCGATCGACCTCACGGAGCTGATTGCCCGTGAGCAGGGGATGGAGATCGATCTCGAGGGCTTCGAGAAGGAGCTCCAGGCCCAGAAGGAGCGTTCGCGCAATGCCGCCCAAATCGATACGGACGATTGGGTGGAGCTCATCGAATTGAAGCAGTCGGAGTTTGTGGGCTACGACAACCTGACGGCCCCCGTGAAGATCGCCCGCTACCGCAAGGTAACCTCGAAGAACAAGAGCTCCTATCAGCTGGTC
>CAJGDL010000026.1 GCA_904502075.1 uncultured Alistipes sp. | reverse complement strand
CGGTGGCCATTGACAAGTAGAGAACCAAAGACAAAATGAAAGAATATGAACGAGATTAAGAAGTGTAGCATTTCGGGCATTGCCTTCCAATTTGAGCCCGATGCCTACGAAGAGCTCTTTAACTACCTTCAGGAGCTCCGAAACCAATATAACGAAAACCCCGACGGCGAGGAGATCCTGGCCGATATCGAGGCCCGCATCGCCGAGCTGATCCTCTCAACCCAGGAGAACAGCCGCGCCATCGCCCTGCCCCTGGTAAAGAACATCATCGCCCAGCTGGGTTCGGCGGCACAAATCGAGGAGGAGAGCGCCTCAAGCGAGGAGCCCCACCCTTCGGCGAAGGCCACCGAGCCCCGCATCCCGCGCCGCCTCTATCGCTCCGACGAGGGGGCCAAGTTGGGCGGTGTCTGCGCCGGCCTGGGCAACTACTTCGACATCGACCCCGTTTGGATCCGCCTGATCTTCGCGCTCCCGCTCCTGGGCAAATTATTGCTCTCGGGGGGCTGGGCCCCCTATTGGTTGGGCTCCGCACTCGGCAACATCTTTTGGGTCATTCTGCTCAGCTACCTAATCATGTGGTTCGGTATCCCCACAGCCCGTTCGGCCCGCCAAAAGTTGGAGATGAAGGGGGAAAAGATCACCCCCGAGTCGATCCGCCAAAAGACCGCCGAGGGGCGCCACGATGTGGATGGCCGCTCGAAGGCCGTGGTGGCCGATACGGTCTCGGCCTTCGGTCAGGTGCTGACAATTCTCCTAAAAATCTTCGCCGGATTCCTCCTGCTGGGATTGGTCTTCATGGCCTGCGCCCTGATCGTGGGAGCCTTTGCCGTGGTAATCACCCCGGAGTTGATCTCGCCCCACTACATTGAGACGTGGATCGCCCTCTTCGGCATCCTTGCAGTGCTGGTCCCCTGCCTGCTGCTAATCTATGTGCTGATGTGCCTGATCGCCTCGCGCCGCCCGAACGGCAAAGCCATCGGATTCACCTTCCTGGCCTGGGTTGTGGTTATCTTCCTGCTGATCTTCTGTGCGCTGCGCGAAGGGATCCACCGCGAGGTGATCGAGGAGCTGCTACCTGCCCCCACCTACAACAGCCACAACCTGATGAACGACCCCATGGAGGCCATCGAGGAGGCCGCCGAGGCGTATGAGGAGGCCATGGAGGAGGCTTCGATTCAAATCGGAAAAGCCGTAGAAAATGGAGATGCCCTCCTGCAAGTTACTACGCCCGAGGGGAAGATCGAGATGAAGGTCGATGAACAAGGGCTCAAAATTGATGTAAAAGAGCAGGTCAAATAGCACCCACCAATCTCCTACCGGAGCCGTCTTTCCCCTTTTATGCGAAAAGACGGCTCTGTTTTTGTATCAGATTCTGAAAAAATCGCTATCTTTGAACCTCATTCACAAACGAAACGATTATGGCAATCCAATGTATCGGAATACTCACATCGGGCGGTGATGCCCCGGGAATGAACGCTGCGATTCGCGCCGTCACGCGCACGGCGATCTACAACGGTTTTCAGGTGCGTGGCATCATGCGCGGCTACCGTGGCCTGGTCACGAACGAGATCAAGGAGTTTACCTCCTCTTCGGTCTCGAATATCATCCAGCTGGGAGGTACGATCCTCAAGACGGCCCGCTGCCAGGAGTTCACCACCCCCGAGGGGCGCAAACAGGCCTACGAGAATATGAAAGCCGCAGGGATCGACGCGCTGGTTGTGATCGGCGGTGATGGATCGCTGACCGGAGCCGAGACCTTTGCTCGCGAGTTTGACGTGCCGATCGTGGGGCTCCCGGGAACAATCGACAACGACCTGGGTGGCACCGACTCGACCATCGGCTACGACACAGCCCTCAACACAATCATGGAGGCCGTGGATAAACTGCGCGACACGGCTTCGAGCCACGAACGCCTCTTTTTTGTCGAGGTGATGGGGCGCAACGCCGGTTTCCTGGCCCTCAACTCGGCCATCGCATCGGGAGCCGAGGCGGCCATCATTCCCGAGATCGACACCGAGGTAGACCAACTGGCCGAACTGATCAGCCGGGGCTTCCGCAAGAGCAAAAATTCGGCCATCGTGCTGGTGGCCGAGAGCCCCAAGACAGGCGGTGCGATGGGCCTTGCCGAGCGCGTGAAGCAGGAGTTTCCGGAGTACGATGCCCGCGTAACGATCCTGGGACACATCCAGCGTGGCGGATCGCCCACGGCCGTGGATCGTAACCTCGCCTCGAGAATGGGTGCCGCCGCCGTGGAGGCCCTCATGGAGGGTCAGCGCAATGTGATGATCGGCATCAAGAACGGAGAGTTGGTCTATGTCCCGATCCGCAAGGCGATCAACCACGACAAGACCATCAACCGCAAGGGTTTAGATTTGGTAAAAATTCTCTCGATCTAAACCACAGAGAAGGGCCCGCGAGAAGGGCCCGACCATAGGCTGAAACAGAAGAAACCAAAAAACACAAACAGATAAGATGAAGAAGGTAATCGGTATCGGCAACGCATTGACCGATATGTTGGTAAATCTGAAGAGTGACTCGGTGCTGGGTCGCTTTCAACTCAAAAAGGGCTCGATGAGCCTGGTGGACACGGCCCTGCAGACCGAGATTTCGAAGTCGGTGGCAGGCCTCCCCTACTCGCTCTCGCTGGGCGGCTCGGCCGGCAACACGATCCGCGCCATGGCACGCCTCGGAGCCAAGGTGGGATTCATCGGCAAGGTGGGTCGCGACACCACGGGCGACTTCTTCCAGCAGGCCCTCGAAAACCTGGGAGTGGAGCCCATCATCCTGCGTGGCGAACAGAAGTCGGGCAAGTGCGTGTCGCTCATCTCTCCCGATGGCGAGCGCACGATGGTTACCTACCTCGGTGCCGCCCTCGAGATGAAGGCCCATGAAATTCTGCCCACGATCTTCGATGGCTACGACTGCCTCTATGTAGAGGGCTACCTGGTGCAGGATCACGAACTGATCCGCTCGGCCATGCAGACGGCCAAAGCCTGCGGCCTGAAGGTGGCCATCGACCTGGCCAGCTTCAATGTCGTGGAGGAGAACCTCGAGTTCCTGCGCGGCCTGGTGCGCGACTACGTCGATATCCTCTTTGCCAACGAGGACGAGGCGCGTGCCTTCACGGGTGAGGAGGAGCCCCTCAACGCCTTGAACACGATCTCGGAGGTGTGCGACCTGGTGATCGTGAAGATCGGCATGAAGGGGGCCCTGATCAAGCGCCGCGAGGAGGTGGTGCATGTCGGTATCATGGCCGCCGCCAAGCGTGTCGACACCACGGGTGCGGGCGACTTCTACGCCGCAGGTTTCCTGGCCGCCTACTGCGAGGGGCTGAACCTCCGCCAGTGCGGCACGATCGGCGCCATCACGGCCGGCAAGGTAATCGAGGTGGTGGGTACCACCTTCGGCGAAGAGGCCTGGGAGGAGATCTTCTCGCTGGTACGCAAGGTCAAGACCGAGCGCTACCTCTTCTAACCTTACGGGGCCTCGCGCCCCACACCTCAACACAAAGAGATGGACGACCATAAAAGGTCGTCCATCTCTTTTTTTGACTCTCGGCGGAGTCGATCCCACCGGCCTTTAATTGGCCAGGCGGCAATATTTCGAGTAGCGATTCATCACATCGCTGACATAGGCGCGGGTTTGCCCATAGCCCGTAAAACGACCACATCGAACCACCTCCTGCTCGTAGTAGGCAGGGTCAGCCTTAAGCTCCAAGTAGCGCGAAACCACCTCCCACGAATTGGGATTCTCACCGTAGTGGCGAGCCAGGCGGCGCGCATCGCTCACATGGCCGATCCCTCCATTGTAGGAGGCCAGGATCAGGCTCATGCGATCCAGCTGAGGGGTCGAGGCCGGCAGACGCAGCATCTGTGCAATTTTATTATAGAGCAGATTGGCCAACCGAATGTTGGTCTCGGGATCCAGCACCTGCTCTTGAGGTACGTTGAACTGACGAGCCACGATGGGCATGATCTGCATCAGCCCCTTGGCACCTCGCTTCGAGACGATATCGGGCGTAAAGCGCGATTCGTGGTAGGCGATGGCACTCATCAGTCGCCAATCGTTTCCTGCTTCGGCGCTCACGCGGCGAATCAGGTTATCGTAGGCCGAAATGGTGTACTCGCCCTCTGCGAGAAGTTCCGACGAAGCCAGGGCCTCCGATTCATTTGCGGCCTGTGCCGCAGCAGCCTCCATTCGCTCTACGGGGGCATCGAAACGCGCCTCGAAACCGTAGAAGGAGGTCAGACAAATTAAGAACGTAAAAGTTAGAAATGTCTTTTTAACACTAAGATTCAACATAAAATCTTCAATTGCGGGCAGCTTGTGCCGTGCCGAAGAGTTCGCTAATCATAGAAACCCCAAGAGATTCCGATCTTGAACATACCCGGATTGAGCGGGTAGCCGGCCGCCGAGAAGTATCGGTTACCGCCATAAAGATCAAGATTCAGATGCTGGTACTTTAAGAAAATACGCATTCTCTTCCATTTTCCCATAAGAAAGACATCGGTATAGGGATAATTTCCCGTCTCGACATCGCGCTGATTGTAGAAGGCCGAGAGTGCCGGATTGTACCCCGGAGCATAGAACTCCGTATGGTAACGGCAATCGAGACCCAACTGCAATCGAAGCACATTTCTGACCACCCAAAACTCATAGTAATAGGAGAGATAGGCACTCAGAAGGGGAACAGGGACTACTTCCTGATTCGAGCTCCACTGCAACAATACCCTGTGGTCTAAGTGAAATCCGCCGAGGCGGAAATCCTTGCGAGCATACACACTCGTGAGGCTTACGCTACCGGCATCCTGCGTAATGCGGCTGTCGGCGCCATAGTAGATTTTGTCGGTTACCACGCCCTGCTTGAAGGCAACCTCGAAGGCATGGTCGGGAATCCGCAAACTCACCTCAAAACGGGTGTCAGTCTCCTTGGACAAAGGAGTAAACCACACATAGTGGTTTGAGAATAGATTCTCCTGCCAGAAACCCGGCGAACGGCGCTCCATGCGGAAGCTACCGTCGAGAATCAGGGGACGCTGCTTGATCTTGGCCGTCAGCGAGAGGTGGCCTCCGACCGAAAGATCGCCTCCGCGGTAGCCCGAGGGGTAGAACTTCACGTCGGCTCCCCAATCGACATACCGTCGGATCTTACCATCGACCGAACCGTAGACATAGAACGACGAGCGCTTCGTCTTTTCGTAACGGCCGGTCACAAAACTACCAAGGGCCAGCTGCGAGTAGGTGTGCAGATCAAAGCCGACACCTCCGTTCAGCGTACCCACCACCCCGTCGCGATTCCACGGCTGCGCCTGCACAAAGAGACGATTCGAGATCCTCTGCTCTCGGATCGAGTCGCGCGTCTGGGTGGGGTTGATGTACCAATTTTCGTAATATTCGTGTTCGGTGGGGATAAAGTTTCCCTTATCGTCCTTCGAACCACGCTCATTGATATAGGTTTTTCGAATATCGCTGTAGACCTTGCTCCAGGCGTTGTACTCGAACGAGTGTCCGAGGTATACGGCTGGCAGATGGGCAATCGAGAAGTCGCTCTCGGTCACGGGTAGAAGCGGAATACCGTAACTCTGCACGACGAAGAAGCCGTTGTTGCGGTAGATGTTTTCGGCCTGCGAATTCGAGAGCTTCATCGGCACACCCGAGGGCATCTCGTAGGTGGTATCGACAATGGCCCACTCACCGACCACGCCTCCGTTTTCCTGCTGTTCGATGTGGTTGTTGAAGTAGGCGGCATGGAGCGAATAACGCTTACCGGTGTGGGAGAAGGCGGCCGAGAAGTTGTGGTTCTTCGTACGCGACCAATCGTACTGTCCGCGCGTACCTCGCGCCTTGTAGTTGATATTAAAACCGGTCGAGGGGGAGATGTTGTGCGCCAACGTAATGGTAAAGTGCTCCTCGCGATACTTCTTCTGTCCCGACTCCAGGTAGGTCATATTCATGTAGGGCTTCTTCAGGTTGTAGAAGGGAACATTCTCCATCTGGTAGGTGTAGGCATCGTAGGGCTGCGAGAAGGTGAACTCCTGCGAGGTGTTGCGCTCGAAATAGTCGGTCGGCATCGAGGATTGACCCAACGCACCGATCGTGATGTCGCCCACCCCTTTGCGGTAGATCGGGTAGTCGATACGCCAATCCATCAAAGTGGTGTCCATCGGTTGCAGTTCAATGCGGTTGTAATCACGCTTGACAGTCCACTGGAAGGAGGGCAACGCGCGGATGGAGTCGCTAAAGAAGTAGGACTCCAACGGTTTTCGTGGCTTCTTCTCCTTGCGCGTAGTATCCGACGGATCGTGGGGCTCGCCCTCCTCTTCGGAGGCATAGGGGTTGGAGCCGTAGAGCGCCTGATCCGAAGTCTGATCCAACCCCGGAAGGTTTCTGCGGGTATTGCCCACATCGAGCTGCGCCAAGGCGGTTTGCGGCATCGCCACAAACATCCCCGCAAGGAGCACTCCTAAGATATACAACACGCTACGCATCAAACTTCTACCGTTTTCGGCTGCAAATATAATAAAAATTTTTAAAAACCTCTATTTTTTCTTCGAACACCCCTTTTGGCAAAGGCAATGCCGGATGGTCGAAACAAAGACATAGAGCAGGATAATCAGAGGCACCGCCCCCACGCGCAACCAGGCAAAGAGTGCCACAGCCGTCAAAGCGAAGAGGTATCGGAGGCCGTTTCCACGCCAACCAAAGCCCGAGAATTTAAACGAAAACATACGGATTGGCGAGATCAAAAGCAGCGCAAGGAGCCAAGCCACCGCACAAATCACCTCCGAGGAGAGTTCCAAACGACCCTCGGCCACAAGCCACCCCAGCGAGGTGCAGAAGAGGGCGGCAGCGGGGGTCGGAAGCCCCGTAAACTCGGAATGCTGCTCCTCATCGACATTGAATTTCGCCAAGCGTAGGGCCGAAAAAGCCGTCAGCAAGAAGAGCGAACAACCACCCCAAAGGAGGGCCTCTTCGCTCCACGCCCAATGGCTTTGGGCCTGCGAGAAGAGTTGATAGAGAATGGCTGCAGGGGCAAATCCGAAACTCACCATATCGGCCAACGAATCCAACTCGACCCCAATTCCCGAATAGGAGTTCAAAAGACGAGCCGTCAGACCATCCAGAAAATCACACACGGCAGCAGCCAGAATAAACCAAAAGGCTACCGAAAGGTCGCCCCCGGTGAGGGCCGTCAGGGCGGCCATCGAGCCACACAGCAGATTACACAGCGTGACCAAATTCGGGATGGTAAAGAGTCGTATCTTCATCGCTAAACATATTTTTCTGGCGACACTCGCGCTACGAATAGCCGCACAATAGGTTGCAAAGGTACAAAAAATTTCTCATTTTCGGTGCATTAACGCAAGAAAGCGTCTTTTTGGTACACTTTTAGGTTCATCTTGGCCGAAAAATATTTGCCCTTCCGACAAATATTTCGTACATTTGTAAAACAAAATACCCGGGGGCTGCCACGCCAACCAACGAGCCGCCCCGGGCAACAAAACCGAAAAATAAAAACTACCAATACGATGAAAAACACCTATTGTGTCATCATGGCCGGAGGCATTGGCACCCGCTTTTGGCCCGAGAGCCGCGCCGATAGACCCAAGCAGTTTTTGGACATTTTGGGCACCGGCAAGTCGTTGATCCGACACACTTTTGAGCGCTTTCTCCCGCTCTTTCCCGCCGAGCAATTCCGCGTAGTAACCAACATCCGTTACCGCGAAATGGTGCTTCAACACCTACCTGAATTGAGCCCCGAGCAGGTACTCTGCGAACCTGTCGGGCGCAATACCGCCCCCTGCATTGCCTTCGCTGCGCACAAACTCCTCAAGGAGGACCCCTCGGCCCGCATGGTGGTCACGCCGTCGGATCACCTCGTGTTGCAGGAGGAGGCTCTGCGCTCCGTGATCACCGAGTGCATCGACTTCACGCGGGAAAACGAGGCCCTGATGACCGTCGGCATCCGCCCCACACGTCCCGAAACCGGCTACGGCTACATCCAAATTTCGGACGACGCCCAAATCTCCAAGGTCAAGAGCTTCACCGAGAAACCCAACCTGGAGTTGGCGCAAACCTTTGTGCTATGCGGTGAGTTTTTCTGGAACTCAGGCATCTTCATCTGGAAGGCACGCGACATCATCGCCGCCTTGGAGCGCCACCAGCCGGAGACATTCGCACTCTTCCAATCGATCCTCCCCGCCTTGGGAACTCCGGAGGAGGCCGCAGCCCTCGAGCGCGTCTACTCCGAGTGTCGCGGCATCTCGATCGACTACGGCGTGATGGAGCAGGCCGACAACGCTTATGTGCGCTGTGGCGACTTCGGTTGGAGCGACATCGGCACCTGGGGGTCGCTCTACCGTGAGGGACGCAAAGATCGCTATGCCAACACCAAGCCTCGCGAAGGTTGCTACACCTACGATACCCGCTCGTGCATCATCTCCCTCCCCAAGGGGAAGGTGGCTGTAATCGACGGCTTAAAAGACTACATCGTGGTCGACACCGAGGATGTGCTGATGATCTGCCCTCGCTCGAGCGAGCAGCACCTGCGCAAATACATCGACGAAGTAAAATACAACACCGGCGACAAACACATTTAGACGCTTGGGTGGCGAGCGATTCACCCCCTTAGAAGATTAGGGAGGGAGAGCAATTCACCCCTTTACAAGATTGGGGGTGAATTACGATTCCCCCTCGCAACAAAATTAAAATGGGGCCTGACCCCCCACTTAAAAAACGAAATGACCCAGATCAAAACCCTATACGAACACTTCAAGAGCCATCCTCAGATCTCGACCGACTCGCGCCAAATAGCCGCAGGATCGCTCTTTTTTGCCCTGAAGGGGGCCTCGTTCGATGGCAACCGCTTTGCAGCCGACGCCCTCGAAAAGGGGGCCGCCTATGCCATCATCGACAACCCCGAAATCGCCGAGAAACACCCCGAGTGGCGGGATCGTTTCGTGGTGGTCGACGACACGCTCTCGGCCCTGCAAGCCCTGGCACGCGAACACCGCCGCGCCTTGGGGATTCCGATTTTGGCCATTGCCGGTTCGAACGGCAAGACCACGACAAAAGAGCTTACGGCTGCGGTATTGGAGAGGGATCGAAAGATCTACGCAACACGGGGCAACCTGAACAACCACATCGGAGTTCCGCTAACCCTGCTGGCCATGACCCCCGAGATGGAGTTCGGCATTGTGGAGATGGGGGCGAGTGCCTGTGGCGAGATCGCTCTGCTCTGCTCCATTGCCGAACCGGATTACGGTCTTCTGACCAACATCGGACGTGCCCACCTCGACGGCTTTGGAGGCCCCGAAGGGATTCGTCGCGGCAAGGGGGAACTATTCGACTTTTTGGCTTTGCACAACGGGAAGGCCTTTGTGCCGCAGGAGGATACGACACTGAGTGAAATGGCCCAAGAGCGCAAAGGGCTTCAAGTCGAGAGTTACTCAACCCGCCTGGCCGAAGGGGTTGAGCACCAATTGGAGGGCGACTTCAATCGCCTGAACATCGCCGCCGCCATGGCCGTGGGTCGATTCTTCGGGGTAAGCGAAGAGTCCATCCGTTCGGCCATTGCCGCCTACACCCCCTCGAACCACCGTTCTCAACGCATGAAGAGCGCACGCAACACGCTGATCCTGGACTGCTACAACGCCAACCCCTCGAGCATGGCCGCCTCGCTTGGCCACTTCGGGCAGGAGCCCCTGGGGGAGAAGAGCCGCAAGGCAATTATCCTGGGCGACATGCTCGAACTCGGCAGCTGGAGTCATGAGGAGCACATTCGCATCCTGAAGCAGGCCCTCTCGATCCCCGAGGTCGAGATTTTCCTCGTGGGGCCCCACTTCACGGAGGCCCATGCGGCCCTCGGTGCACCCGCACAGAGCACCTGCTACCCCTCGCGCCACCAACTCGTGGAGGCCCTGCAACACCACCCCATCGACCAGGCCTTGATCTTGATCAAGGGCTCCCACTCGATCGGTCTGGAGCACCTCACCGAAATCCTATAACGACCAAAACTCGCCCCATGAAGACGCTACACCGCACCCTGCTCCCACTCCTGCTGCTCCTCTGCCTTTCCCTTCCGACAATGGCCAAAGAGGAGCCCGTCGAACTGCCGGCCGCCTGGGGCACCCTGCGTGGCACTCTTTGGTTGCCCGATACCCCCACCGAAACGGCCGTCGTGCTAATCGCGGGTTCGGGCCCCACGGATCGCTACGGCAACTCACCGGCAGGGGTCCGCACCAACGCCTACGCCCTGCTGGCCGAAGCGTTGAGCCAGACGGGAATTGCCGTATTGAGCTACGACAAACGCGGCATAGCCGCCAGCCCCTACCACAACCCCGAAGAGTTGCTCACGGATTGTCGCTTCTCCCATTTTATTGACGATGCCGAGCGGTGGATCGAGGTTCTCAAAACGCGAGGCTTCCGCCGCATCCTCCTGGTGGGCCACAGCGAGGGGGCACAGATTGCGTTGGAGGTGGCCGCCCGCAACCCCGAGGTGGCGGGGGTTGTATCGCTCTGCGGAGCAGCCTACCCCATCGACGAGATTCTCAAGGTGCAACTTACCACCCAACTGCTGGCCGTCGATTACGCTCTCTATGCCAAGGCGTGTCGCATCATCGACACACTGAAGCGGGGCGAGACCCCGAGCGAGGTACCTCAACCCCTTGTCTCGCTCTTTCCGACATATCTAAATACCTACTACCACGAGTGGATGGCCCTCGATCCGCGCAAAACGGCTCGCTCGCTGCAGTGTCCCCTACTCCTAATCGGAGGTGGGCGCGACACGCAGGTCTCCGCGGCCAATGCGCGCGCACTGAAAGAGGCCTGCCCCACGGCCGAGTGGCAGATTTTCGAGGCGATGGCCCACACCCTCAAGAACACCGAGGGGAAGAGCACCCAAGAGCAGTTGGATGCCTACACCAACCCCTCGCTCCCCCTCTCCGAAGGGCTTGTGGAGCGAATCCTCGCATTCGTGAAGGAGCTCTAAATACGATCAGATAATCCCCCTAAAAAAAGACTCCCCCTTTCCAAGGAGGAGTCTTTTTTTGGGATTACTCGTTACTCATATCAAGTTCACCGTGCGGAGCATCGATACGGATTGGCTTCGAGCGATCGACCTCGCCGGCCAAGATCCTTTTCGAGAGGGCATTGACGATCTCGCGTTGGATGGTGCGCTTTACGGGGCGGGCACCAAACAAGGGATCGTAACCCATTTGGGCGATCAACGCGCGGGCCGACTCCGTATAGTCGAGTTCGATACCATTCTCGCGAAGCAGACGACGGATTGCGTGCAGCTGAATATCGACAATCTGCTCGATGTCAGTACGGGAGAGAGGCTCAAACATCACAATCTCGTCGATGCGATTCAAGAACTCGGGCTTGAGCTGCTGTTTGAGGAGCTCGATCACCTCCTCGCGTGTCTTTTCCACCACCTCTTCGGGCAATTTCTCACCCGAATAAGCCGCCGAAAAACGTTCCTGAATCAAGTGTGAACCCATGTTGGAGGTCATGATGATGATCGTGTTGCGGAAGTCAACCGTGCGCCCCTTGTTATCGGTCAGGCGGCCATCGTCCAAGACCTGCAACAGGATATTAAACACATCGGGATGGGCCTTCTCAATCTCGTCGAGCAGTACCACCGAATAGGGCTTGCGCCTTACCGCCTCGGTAAGTTGTCCCCCCTCATCGTAGCCCACATAGCCCGGAGGGGCCCCCACCAGACGCGACACACTGTGGCGCTCCTGATACTCTGACATATCGATGCGCGTAAGCATCGTGTCGTCGTTGAAGAGGAATTCGGCAAGGGCCTTCGCCAGCTCGGTCTTACCCACACCCGTGGTTCCGAGGAAGATGAACGAGCCGATCGGCTTTCGGGGATCGCTCAACCCGGCACGCGCACGGCGCACAGCATCCGAGATGGCACGAATGGCCTCCTCCTGCCCCACGACACGCTTGTGCAACTCCTGCTCCATGCGCAGCAGTTTTTCACGCTCCGAGGCGAGCATTCGGCTTACCGGAATCCCCGTCCAGCGCGATACCACCTCGGCGATATCCTGGGCCGAGACCTCCTCCTTGATCATCGCCTCCTGGGCCGAAGCGGCACGGAACTCCTCCTGCAAAGCCTCGATCCGCTGCTGTGCCTCGACAATCTTGCCATAACGCAACTCCGCCACACGGCCGTAGTCGCCCTGACGCTCGGCTTGCTGAGCCTCCACCTTCATCCGCTCGATCGCATCCTTGTCGCTTTGGATGCGGCGCAACATGTCGCGTTGGCTCTGCCAACGGGCTCGCATGGCCGACTCGCGCGAACGCAGGTCGTCGATCTCCTTCGAGAGGCGGTCGATTCGCTCCTCGTCGTTCTCGCGGCGAATCGCCTCGCGTTCGATCTCAAGCTGACGCACACGACGATCCAGTGAATCAATCTCCTCGGGCACCGAATTCATCTCCAGGCGCAGACGCGAGGCGGCCTCGTCGATCAAGTCGATTGCCTTGTCGGGCAGGAATCGCGAGGTGATGTAGCGTGTCGAGAGCTCCACGGCCGAGACAATAGCCTCGTCCTTGATGCGCACCTGATGATGGTGCTCGTAACGCTCCTTCAGTCCACGCAGAATCGAGATAGCATCCTCTTGCGAGGGCTCATCGACCATCACCTTCTGAAAACGACGCTCCAGAGCCTTGTCCTGCTCGAAATATTTCTGGAACTCGTCGAGAGTCGTGGCTCCGATCGTGCGCAACTCGCCACGCGCCAGAGCCGGCTTCAGGATATTGGCGGCATCCATCGCCCCGGAGGATTTTCCCGCCCCAACCAGCGTGTGGATCTCGTCGATAAAGAGGAGAATCTCCCCATCGGAGGAGATCACCTCCTGCACCACCGCCTTCAAACGCTCCTCGAATTCGCCCTGATACTTCGCACCGGCAATCAAGGCCCCCATATCGAGCGAGAAGATCTGCTTCTGCTTCAGGTTCTCGGGGACATCCCCATCGACAATGCGGTGGGCAATCCCCTCGGCAATGGCGGTCTTGCCGACACCGGCCTCCCCGACCAGGATGGGGTTATTCTTCGTGCGGCGCGAAAGGATCTGCAAGACACGGCGGATCTCCTCATCGCGCCCAATCACCGGGTCGAGTTTTCCGTTGCGGGCCTGCTCGTTGAGGTTGATGGCATACTTGCCCAACGCATTGAACTCCTGCGACGAGGTCTGCGAATCGACCGTCGCCCCCTTGCGGAAGCTACGAATCGCCTCTTCGAGCTCCTTCTCGCTCGCTCCGGCTCGCTTCAGCAGATTGGAAGCCTCCCCGCGCTCGGCCACCAAAGCCAAGAGCAGGTGCTCGACAGAGGCATACTTATCGTGAAACTTTTGCGTAAAATCGACCGCCCGCTGAATCACGCGCGTCGTATCGGTCGAGAAGAAGAGTTCACCCGCGCCCGATACCCGGGGCAGAGAGGCCACAGCCTGCGCCACCTCGCTACGCAACCCCGCAACCTGCACCCCGACACGCCCGAGCAGGAAAGAGGCCAACGAGTCCTCCTCGCGAATCATCACAGCCAACAAATGGAGTGGCTCGACAGCCTGCTGTCCGCCACTGCGCGCTACGGAAGCCGCCTGTTGCAGCGCCTCCTGCGCCTTTACGGTTAAGGTGTTTACATTCATAGTGTTCGTTTTTTCTGTTAAAATTGCTTTTTACCTCGGTTTCGCGCAAAACTCCTGCCAAGCCGAAACAAGGAGAAATTTTGACACCCCGCACCGACACGTCCACCCATCTTGTCATCCGCCACCCGACAAAAAGAGCGACTCCCCTGCCGAATTAGCAGGGGAGTCTGACAAAATTTCACCGAGTCCCTCTTCGGGGCTAAATAACACCCATCGTGTCGAGGAAGATGGCAAAGACAATCAGCGGGCAGAGCCAACGCAGCATGAAACGCACCACGGGGACAATCTTTCCTCCGAGTTTGCCGTCGTTCGTCAGTTCACGCTCCAAGAACTTCTTGTCGAGCACCCATCCCACAAAGATCGAGGTACAGAAACCTCCGATCGGGAGCAACAGGTTGGCCGTTACATAATCGAAGAGATCGAAGAAGGTCAGGCCGAAGACCCTCACCTCGTTCAGCACACCCAAAGACAAGGAGGCCAAGGTGGCCACCACGAACATACCGGCCGTGGAGAGCCAATTCGACCACTTGCGCTCAATCTTCCACTCCTCGTTCAGGTAGGCAGCCACCACCTCGTGGATCGAGATCGTGGAGGTCAGGGCGGCCACAATGATCAGCAGGAAGAAGATGGCCGACCAGAGCATGCTCCAAGGCAACGAGTTGAAGATGGCGGGCAGCGTGATAAAGATCAGCCCGGGACCCGCCATGGGGGTCTCACCAGCCTGGAAGATACCCACACTGAAGGCGGCCGGGAAGATGATGATACCGGCCGTGATAGCCACCAGCGTGTCGAGCATCGTCACCTGCAGGCCCATCGTCTTGAGGTTGGTCTCCCGGTTGAAGTAGGAGGCATAGGTCACCATGCAGCCCATACCGATCGAGAGCGAGAAGAAGGCCTGTCCCATGGCAGCCAGGATCGTTCCCGTGGAGATGGCCGAGAAGTCGGGCTTAAAGAAGAATTTAAGGCCCTCCACCCCTCCGGGCATCAGTACCGAGTGGATCGCCATCACAAACAGGATGACAAACAGCAGAGGCATCAGCACATTCGAACACTTCTCAATCCCCTTCTGCACCCCCTGGGCAATGACGAAGTGGGTGATCAGGATAAAGGCCCAGGCAAAGAGCAGGGGTTTCCAGGTCGCTGTCTTAAAACTATCGAAGAGTAGGCGATACTCTTCGGGAGTAGAGTACTTCGAGAGGTTTCCGTTGATGGACTCCACAAAGTACTCGAGGGTCCAACCCGAGACCACATAGTAGAAGCCCAAGAGAAGGAAGGCGGCCAAGACCCCGAAGTAGCCGATAAAGCCCCAACGCTTATTGAGCGTGCGGTAGGCTCCCACGGCACCCAGCTGCGTGGAGCGACCCACCGAGAACTCGGCCCAGATCAGGGGCACACCCAACAGCAAGACACACAAAAGGTAGATCACCAAGAAGGCACCGCCTCCGTTATCGGCAGCCAACGAGGGAAAACGCCAAATGTTTCCCAACCCCACGGCACTGCCGGCTGCCACGAGTACGGCACTGAGTTTGCCGGCAAAACTGCCTCGCTTTTGTTCCATATTTTATCTATCCTTTAAGATTTCACACTCCATTGCCACACCGCTATGCCTCGATCGTGACGCTCACCTCGCGCACCTTTCCTCCAAGCGGCGGGGCCAACTTGGCTACTGTGCACTCCACCCGTTCGATTGCCGGAAAGAGCTCCTTGAGGCGTTCGATGATATTGCAAGCTACTCGCTCGATGGTGCGTTGCGTGTGGCCCATCACCTCACGCACCTCCTCATAGACCCGCAGGTAGTTCACCGCCAAGGCCACATCATCCTGCTTGGCTACCCGCCCCAACTCGGTCCAAAGGGTCAGTTGCACACGAAAGCGATTGCCCACCTTCTGCTCCAAGTCGTAGCAGCCGTGGTAGGCACGGAACTCCATATCTTTCAGATCAATGCGATAGAGCATACCTTATGCCACGGTTACGAGGTAATAGTTCTTCTTGCCCTTCTGCACCAGGAGGTACTTGCCGGCAATCAGGTCGGCCTCCGTGACGGCACGGGTTCCATCCTGCACCTTCTCCTTGTTGAGCGACACACCTCCGCCCTGCACCATCTTACGGCACTCTCCCTTCGAAGGGAAGATCTTCGTAAACTCGGCACAGAGGTCGATGAAGCCCATACCGAGGTCGGCCTTGGCGATCGTGAACTGGGGTACCCCCTCGAAGACCTGCAACAGGGTCTGCTCGTCCAAGCCGCGCAGGGCCTCCGACGTAGCCCCTCCGAAGAGGATCTGCGAAGCCTCCACCGCCTTCTCGTACTCCTCGCGCGAGTGGATCATCGTGGTGATCTCCTCGGCCAGACGCTTCTGCAAACCGCGCAGATGGGGTGCCTCATCGTGCTCCTTAATGAGCGATTCAATCT
>CAJGDL010000025.1 GCA_904502075.1 uncultured Alistipes sp. | reverse complement strand
TCTTTTGTAGTGGATAGGGGATTCGAACCCCTATGTCATGCGTGAGAGGCATGTATCCTAGCCCTTAGATGAATCCACCATGATTTTGATGATGCAAAGGTACGCATTATTTTTATATTTCCAAATTTTTCCGAACAAAAATCGTGAAAAAATGCAAAAAAAGTGAAAAACCGCTCAAAAAACCGAGAATTTGGGCCGAACCCCCTCGTTTTTCTCTTCTCTCCTTGGCCTACTCGATACAATAAGGGCATCGGCGACGAAGGGGTCCCCTCGATAGGCCGATGCCCTTTGGATTTTCTGTCGCGAGTTTACGGCTTGCCGCAGAGAGGCTCCGGGTTGCAAGCCGATTGGCTGCAGATTAGTCGTCGATGCCGATCAGGTCGAACTTCAGGTTGAAGGTCAGCTCCAGGCCGTCGTTCAGTTCCAATTCATAGTCGCGACGGTCGCGGTCGATCTTTGTGATCGTGCGTCCCGGGAAGCGGCTGCTCACCTCTTTATATATAGGTGCGGGAATGACTTCGGTGGGAACCGTGCGCGGTTTGGTGTCGATGGCTGTCCATTCGCCCTCTTTGGTGAAGTCGATTTCGCTTCCCGATTGCAGGCGCACCTCGTAGGTGCCGCCGAACCAGTCGTTGTCGAGCGTGGCAAAACTTACGGGATCATTGGCAAAGTAGGTGGCCAGGAAAGTTTTGGCCTTCGCGGGGAGCTCTTCCGCGCGAACGGGCTTGTTGTCGTCAGTGGCGGCAAAAGCCGAAACCGTTGTTAGGAGCGACAACAGAAAGATAGAAATTTTTTTCATCGCTTTGGTTTTTTGTTGGTTTTCAATTTCAAAGATAATCTATTCTTTAGGCTCTTGCAAGCAGAGCGTGTTACAAATTTGTTAAATCTGCTTTTGCTCCCCGCAAAAGCAATGCCCGAAAGGGAGTTTTAAAAGGGGTGATAGGGAGCCCAGAGCCTCTTCTATGGGTATTTTTACCGATTTTTTGGAAATTTTGGTCGAAATATTTGGGAGTAGCGTGCTAATATGGTACATTTGTACCGATTTTTTATACAAAAAGGCCCTTTTTGGTGGTCCAAATGGCTCCCCGAGGAGGGTAATGTGAAACCAAAAAATTGAAGAAAATGAAGAAAATTTTCCTTTCGATCGTTGCTGCCATCGTGGTATTGCCCGCCCTGGCAGGTGGTCTGATGACCAACACCAACCAGAGCGCCTCGTTCCTGCGTAGCGTTGCCCGCGGTACGTCGCTCGATCCCGATGCGGTTTATCACAACCCCGCAGGTTTGGTATTTATGGAGAACGGCTGGCACTTCGGTCTGAGCGACCAGATGGCCTACCAGACCCGCACGGTGGATGCCACCTTCGCCCCCTTTGGCATGAATGCCGCCAACCTTGGTCAGACGACCAAGAGCTATGAGGCCGATGTCTTCTCGCCCGCGATCCCCAGCTTCCACCTCGCATGGAAGAAGAATCGTTGGGCCGTGATGCTCGGTATGGGTGTGAACGGCGGTGGCGGTTCGCTGGAGTTTGGCCAGGGTCTTGCTTCGTTCGAGCGTCAGTTTGCCGTACTGCCCGCCGGCATTTCGCAGTTGGGTCAGCAGTTTGGCTTGACGGCCAACCAGTATGCCATGGATATGTACCTGAAGGGTAAGTCGATGACCTTGGCCTTCAACCTGGGTGCCGCCTTCCGCATCACCGATTGGTTGTCGGTATCGGCTTTGGTGCGTTACAGCAACACCTCGAATGCTTATGAGGGCTACATGAAGAACATTCAGGTGAACCCCTCGGCTCCTGCTATGGGTCTGAATGGTCAGATGATGTCGGCTTCGGCCCTCTTCACCACGGCTGCCCAGATGTTGCAGCAGATGGGTATGCTGAGCCCCGAGATGCAGAAGGCTTTGGGTGAGAATGCCGTGAAGACGGCCGACCACACCCTCGATGTAAAGCAGAAGGGTTATTCGATCAGCCCCGTGCTGGCTGTGGCTTTCCACCACGGCAAGTGGGATGCTTCGATCAAGTATGAGTTCAAGATGGCCACCGAGCTCGAGATCGAGTCGGCTCCCGTTTCGGCCAACGACCCCGTGATCAACGGCATCTTTACCCACGGCACCAAGGTGAAGGCCGAGACGCCCGCCCTGTTGGCCGTAGCCGCCAGCCGCAACTGCGGTCCCGTGAAGGTGACCTTGGAGTGGCACCACTTCTTCGACAAGGATGCCGAGAACAGCTTCACGCAGGCTGGTACCGTATTGGGCAACACGAATGAGTACCTGGCCGGAGCCGAGTGGTCGATCACCGATCGTTGGATGGTCAGCCTCGGTGCCCAGCGCACGCAGCTCAACCTCGATGAGTCGAAGTACTCGGACATGAACTTCTCGATCTCGTCGACCTCGGTAGGTTTGGGTCTCAAGTTCCAGATCACCGACTTCATGGCCTTGAATGCCGGTTTCATGAAGACCTTCTACGACAAGGATATCACCAACAACTTTGTCGATGCAACGAACCCCGCCTTGAGCTACAAGGATGTTTACAACCGCACCTCGATTTCGTGGGGTCTGGGTCTGGACTTCAAGTTCGGTACGAAGTAGTTGTAAATTTGCATAAAATTCGTATATTTGCGGTGCGATTTCTTCGGAAGTCGCACCATTTTTGTTTTCGGAGTGGGAGAGACTTGCTCCATGTAGTGGTTTCAGCCCTCCGAATATACAAAATTATGAGTGAAAAGATGGAAAACAGAGAACAGCACGAACGCTTTATGCGTATGGCCATCGAGTTGGCCGATATGAGTGTCGCCACGGGTGGCGGCCCCTTTGGTGCGGTGGTGGTGCGCGATGGCGAGGTGGTCGCCCGAGGTACCAACAACGTGACCAAGCTCAACGACCCCACGGCCCATGCCGAGGTGCAGGCCATTCGCCATGCCTGTGCCGAGTTGGAGAACTTCAATCTGGCGGGTTGCACCGTCTATACGTCGTGTGAGCCCTGCCCGATGTGCCTCAGCGCGATCTATTGGGCCGGTATCGATAAGATCTACTACGCCAATACGCGTGGGGATGCCGCGGCGATTGATTTCGACGACTCGCTGATTTACGATGAGATTCCCAAGGCGCCCACAATGCGTCAGATTCCTGCCGAGCAGTTGCTGCGCGAGGAGGCATTGCATACCTTCCGCCTTTGGCAGGAGAAGGAGGATAAGGTGGAGTATTAGTCCATCCTCTTGCGGCCCTATAGTTCAAGGGATAGAACGAAGGTTTCCTAAACCTTAAATCCGCGTTCGAGTCGCGGTGGGGCTACAAAATAAGAGCGTATTGCAGTGCAATACGCTCTCTTTTTGTGTGTCGGATAGGCGATTAGTCGCGCTTGATGGTCTCCTCTCTTACGAGCGTACCCTCCATGATGTTGTTGGCACCCGAGGTGATCTCGAAGGTGGTGGCCGTGAGGTCTGCGTTACCGGCCTCATCCTCCTCCGAACCCTTGGCCTCACCGGCGGCGATGGCGGCGGCATCCTCGGCGGCACCGAAGCGGTTATCCCAAATCTGACCCTTCACGGGCTTCAGCGTGGCGATCGTCTTGTAGGTGTACTCACCCGTCTCGGGATCCTGTACGGGCATCACAGCCTTGTAAACCGACTTCTCGTTTACACCCTCCTTCAGACCCACGGGGATCTGGCAGGTCTTGCCATCCTCGCTGATCGACATAATGGGCACATTTACCTTGAACTCATCGTACTCGCGCTGCAGCTCCACGATCGACTTGTCGATGGCGCGGGTGCAGACCTTCAGCATCTGCTCCTCCTTGCTCTTTTGAGCGAAGCTCTTCGAAGCGAGGTTTCCGGCCTGGGTCTCGGTCTGACCGATGTAGGTGAGCTTGAAGATGTCCGTAGCATCGAAGGCGGCACGCTTCTGAGCGATTTCGTCGGCCGACATGTAGGTGTGGCTCTCGGCATCGATCCAGTGGTCATTGTAGAAGGTGTTCATGATGTGCTCGTTCCAATCCAGGCGGAAGAGGTACGACACGATCTTCACGGTGAAGCCGTCGATCTCGTTCACGGCGTCACCGGCCATGTTGCCCAGATCCTCAAAGGCCGACGAACCCGTCACGGCGCTGGCCAGGGCACCGAAAATCTTCAGACCTGCGGCCGCCTTGGCCGACTGCTCGCCCTTGTCCACAAAGACGATGTCGTTGACCAAGAGGAAGGTCTTGCCCACGAGCTCCTGACCGATCTCGGTCTTGAGCTGGTCTACGCCCAGGATCGTGCTGGCAGCCTCGGCCTTATCGGCCCACGAGGCGCTACTGATACCGCACTCCTGCACATAGGAGGTATCGAAGAAGCCTGTCTCGGCATCGCGGTTGAACCACTTGGCCACCATGCGGCGAGCCACATCGTGCTCCTGCATAAAGGCTTCGATATCGGCCTGGTTGAGCTCCTCCTTCTTCTTGGGGTTCTTGATCATCTTCTCCGACGACGACTCGAAGATCTTGGCTGCCACGTCGTGGCTGTTGAACTTGTCGGGGGTGGGGATCGATACGAAGGTCTCCTTGATCACATCGCCATAGTTGAAGGTCGAGTGGGCAATCAGCACCGAGTAGAGCGAGCTGCGGCGATACTTCTGCATCTTGCCATCGGCAGCTTTGCCCTCTGCGTCGGTGATGACGGTCTCTCCCTTGGCTACCTGCGACTCCTGGGCCGAGGTGGTGCCGCAAGCCAGGATGGCGGCTGCGGCCAAAAGAATAAGTCTCTTCATAGTAGGTTGATTTTGTAAATTGTTGTTTCTGTTCCGAGGGTTGGTTGTAAAACACCCCTCCCGCGCCGAATGGTCGTGGGAGAGGTATTTTGGCTTTTGCTTGGAGGGTTATCCCGGGGTTAGCGGAGAACCCAAGCGTCGTAGTAGGTGTTCTCCTTTTGGTTGTTTCCAAAGGCAAGACCTACCTCCTTCCAAGCCTTGATGCGCTCCATCTCTGCCTCGTGAGCCTGGGCGTTGTCGCGTGCCTCGAGCGAACGGTAGTACTCGATGTCGTCGCCTACGCGCTGCTTGATCTCCTCCGAGAGGGTCAGGGCCTCCTTGTAGCAGGTAGCTTCGGGCAGGATCTCGGCCAGGTAGATGGCGGCCTCGGCGGCGGCGTTGGCATCCAGTCCGGCATTCCAGATCGAGCGGGCCTTGGCCAGGTTGCGGTTGGCTTGGTCGTCGATATACTTCTGGTAGATCGACGTGGCGACATCGACTACCTGATCGAAACCGGCGCAAGCCTCGGGATAGATGGCCAGGTGGAAGAGCGCCTCGTCGTACTTGTAGACCTTGGCCAGCGACTGGGCCATCTTGATGATGGTCTCGCGCTGCGACTCGTAGTAGCTCTTGATCTTCTGGTTGGTCGTGGTGAAGAACTGCTTCAGCTCGGGGCTGTTGTTGGGGATCTTGCGGAAGCTGTTGATGTAGGCCTGCTGCTCCGAATCACCGATACCCTTCACCGTGATCGAGGTCGAGTTGAAGATCTTCTTGGCAAAGGCATCCACGATGTGGAAGGTCAGCTCCACCTCCTGCATATACTTTGCGGGGGCACCTCCCACCACATGCTTCTCGAGCATCGTCGATACGCAGGTGGCGTAGAATTGAGCGAACTCCTCCGAGGCACCCATGCCGTTTTGGGCGGCAATCAGGGTGATCTTGTTGGTCAGCATCTTCTGTGCTGCTACGGGGATATTGCACTCCTCGGTGGGGAGATAGATCGAAATCGGAATCTTCAGGTCGGCGGCCGGCTGCTGTGCCCGGGCTCCGAAGAGGGAGGCCGAGGCCAATACCGAGGCAACAACCAGATAAATTAACTTTTTCATGGTGTTTCGTTTTAGTGGTTGGATAAAATCCTTCTCTGATAACTGCTCGTGGGACTACTTCTCACCGAGGTAGAGGACGGCCTCACCCAAGCCGGGCGAGTCGAGCTTCACGGCCTCGATGCTGTAGGGCTCCGAACGCAGGTGGCGGATCAGACCGCGAGCCCAGGCACGGGCATCCTGTGCGCGACCGCGATCGTCGTAGATCGGGATGCGTACCTCGACGAAGTTCATGTGAACCTCCGAGTCGTCGCTCAGGTTGTAGCGGTGCGACTGGGTGTTCTCATAGACCCAATCCTCGATGATCTCACGCAACTCCATGTACTCGTCGCCCATCTCCGACTCGAGGTCGATACCCATCGGGTTGTTCTCCACTACGCGGATCTGCAACGATACCGAACGGCCGTTCTCGAACATGTCGTCGAAGTGGGCCTGCAGACGGTCGCAGAAGAGCGGCATGTTGGCATTCACGGCCTCCTTCAGCAGCACCGGCGTGGCTACCGAGTTGGTGGGCGTACCCGTACCCGTGACGGTGGTTACCGACATACCCGTGTAGGGATCCTGACCGTCGAGCGTGTAGGTAGCCGAGCGGTTGGGGCCGATGCGGTTGATCGACCAGGTAACATAGATCATGATGTCGGCCTTGGCTTGGTTGCGCAACTCGCGCAGGTCGTTGGTCATGGCCTGGTTGCCGGCCTTGGTCTGCAGAGCAGCCTCCTCGGCACGGCGGCGGTTGATCATGTTCATCGTGGCCTGCATGTTCAGGGCGGGGAATCCCTGGTCAGCCATCAGACCGTTCAACTCGGCCAGCACGGGCAGTAACTCGGTGTCCTCCAAGGCGGCCGTATAGTTGGGTACAAACTGCTCAACGCCGTTTACATCCACCGTCGAGCCGTACCCCTTCTCCTTGCACCAAGCGTTGCTCGGTACGAACATGATCGAAGGTTTCTTTGCCTGCGAGAAGGCGGGAAGGGCCATCAGGCAGACCATTGCCAATACAAATAAGCGTTTCATATCTTTCTTTAGCGTTTTGATTAGACTTTAAGTGGTTGGTGTATTTTCTCTGGGATTAGGGGTTGACAATGCCGTTGTCGATCAGGTAGAACTTCAGCTCCGAACGCAACACGCGCACCGTGGTGCTGAGCTTCACGTTTACCATGTTCTTCTCCTTTTTGTTCGAGCCCGACTTGCGATCCTCCGAGGTAACGAATTTTTGGTACTCGCCACCATCCGAGAAGAAGGCGTTGAAGAACGAGGCGTACTTCTCTTGGGCATTCACGGTCATCACCAGCGGCTTCGAAAGTTCGGGGTTGCCGGGAACCGAGATCCCCTTGAAGATCACATCGCGCACGGCGTTCTTGGCCGCCTGCTTGATGGCATCGTTGCGGTTTGAGCCGTGGCCGTGGGCACGCAGGGTGAGCGAGCCGTCGCCCTCACTATTTATATAGACGGTCTCGGTGGGGATGTAGGACGAAACCTTTACCTGTTTCTTGGCCATGACACTGCCCGAAATACCGAACAGCAGCATCAGACTCAAAATATACGCTTTCATATTCATCTTGTTGCTAAGGTTTATGTGGTTGATAAAGTTGTTTTTGGTTTAGAATTGGTAGCCGAGACGGAGTTGCAACAGGTGCATGGGGCCGAATTCGCGGCTCGGGCCTCCTTCGAGGTTGGTTCGTAGCCAAGTCCACTGGGCCGTGTAGTGCAGGCCCAGGGTGAAGTGGTTGCGCTCCGTGCTTCCGAAGCGAAGACCCAGGGCGGGCGAGAGCATGAAGCCGTCGTTGAAGGTGTGGCCCACGCTCATCTGCCAGAAGGGAACCGTCGTGCGCGACTGTCCCGAGATGAAGAGACCGCGCAGCTGACCATAGACGGGGAAGGCCCAACCGTAGTCTTCGTATTTTCCCTCGCTGTTGACATAGGCGCGAGCCTGCTTGTTGTTGAAGTAGTGGCGGAAGCCGGCACCCGCACCCACCTGGAGGAACTCGCTGAAGCGGTAACCGAAGGTGACTTGCAGGTCGAGGGGCATCGAACCGCTGATGCCGAACTCATGCTCCACATTGGCACCGAACATCAGATCGACACCGGCCCAGAAACCCTTGGACTGATCCGAGAGATCCTTGTAGCGCGACTTGGGAGCCTTGGGCCATGTCTCGAGCTCCTGACCTTGGTCGATTTTGCGGATCGTTACGCGGTCGAAGGTGTGCAGGTCGCCGTTGGCGGTGCGAATCTGTACGGTCGAGTCGCCCGAAGCGACAATCTCTCCTTTGACGATGTTGCCGTTGTTCAGGTAGATCACATCGTTGGTCTCTTGTGCCGATGCCTGGATCGACCAAAGAACGAGGCCTAAAAATAAGAAAAACTTTTTCATGATATACGCTGTTTTTTTGTGTAAAACGAGGTTGTCCGACGACAACCTCGTGTAGAAGTAGTGGTTGGGGACGAATTAGAAGCCCGACGAGAGGCCGCGGATGATGTTGGCCTGCTCGAGGTGCTTGCGCAACTCGTTCGTGCGCACGCGTACCACGATACCCACCTTATACTCCTTGCCCTGCTTGGCTACCTCGAGGGTGCCGGGAACCGAACCCTCCACATAGCGCTGGAAATCGCCGCCATCGGCAAAGAAGGCCTGGAAAAACTCGGCGTGCTCATCCAATGCCGTAGCACTCTTCACGATCGGGTTGTGTACGGAACCCTGGCCCGAGTGGCCCTTGAACAATACGCCGTGTACGGCATTCTTGCGACTCTGCTCGGTAGCGATCTCCTTCTTCTTCGAGTAGCTCCATACCTTGACATTCACCACGCCCGAACCGGCCGAGCGTACATACTCCAAGTCATAGCGGAACATGTCGGTATCGGCATTGGCTTTCTCCTGTTTCTTGTTTCCTGCAGTGGCCACCAGGCAGCAGCATGCCAGGACCACGATAAGCGATAAGATCTTTTTCATAGTAATTTTATTTAAGGATTCTTTAAGTTTTTATTCAAAAAATAGCTCGATCAGGGGGTTATCTTATTACAAAGGTAGAAAAAAAATCCCCTAATAACAAGTCTTAGCGTAAAAATTATTATACGCAGGGGCTCTTTGTGCTATTTTCTTCTCTACTTGGTGGTTGCTGTGATGTGTCCCTCGGCGAGTTCGATTTCGAGGGTCGATCCGGTGGGTGCCTCTTCCGCCGTGCGGATGGCTCGGCCGGCGAGGCGTGTGACGGAGAATCCCAGACGTAGAATGCGGCTCGGAGAGTGGCTCTCGGTGAGGCTTTCAAGGTGACGAATTCGCTCCCCTTCACGGCGCAGCAGACGACCGCACTCCTCGGGGAGTCGGAGCGCGTATTGCTCGAGTCGGCTCCGTTGAAGATCGATCAGTCGGCGGCTCAAGTTTTTTATCTCCTCTTCGTTGCGTTCCAGGCGCAGCAGGTGGTTGCGGGTGAGGTTCAGGGAGGCATCATGCAGGGAGAGGGCTGCCCCGTCAAGCCACCCCTCGATCTGTTGCATGCGGTCGATGAGCCAACCGGCCACGGCCGTCGGGGTCTTCAGTGCCGTGTGGGCCACCAGGTCGGCCACCGATTGGTCTTTGTCGTGGCCGATGCCGGTGAGTATGGGGAGTGGAAATTGGGCAATGTGGCTACACAGCCGATAGCTGTTGAAGCAGTTCAGGTCGCTTGTGGAGCCTCCGCCGCGGATGATCACCACGATATCGTAGTCGTCAATCCTCTCGGCCACCTCGCCCAAGGCGGAGATCAGCGAACTCTCGGCCGCTTCGCCCTGCATCACAGCCTCGAAGAGGTCGGTGTGGAATCGGTAGGGGCTTTGCGATAGCTCCTGGTAGAAGTCTTGATAGCCCGCGGCCTTGCTGCTCGAGAGGATCGCGATGCGTTGCACGACCAGCGGGAGGGGAAGGGTTTGATTCATCTCCCACACCCCTTCGGCCTTCAGTCGGGCAATGGTCTCTTGGCGTTTGCGCTCCATCTCCCCCAAGGTGTAGGAGGCGTCGATGTCGCTGATTTGGAGCGAGAAACCGTAGAGTTCGTGGTAGGTGACGGTGGCCTTTACGAGGAGTTGCATGCCCGCTTCGAGGCGTTGCCCTGTGGTGCTTTCGAAATAGGAGGCGATGCGCGGGTAGTGCGAGCGCCAGATGACGGCTCGTGCCTGGGCCTTCGGCACCCCATCTGAGGCCCCCTTCTCGATGAGCTCGAGGTAGCAGTGGCCCGAGTAGTTGACCTTCAGCTCAGCGACCTCGGCGACCACCCACAAGGGGAGTGCGAAGCGTTCCGCGAGGGTCGCCTTGACCTGCTGTTGCAGTTGTGAGAGGGTGAGCGGGGTCTGCATGGAGAGACGCTTGGTAGGGTTCAAAAAGCCGAACTACCGGATGATGATATACCTTTCGGGCGGGAGTTCGCGCCCTTCGGGGAGAGTCAGGCGCAGGACATAGCTGGCACTCTTCACGGGTCGATTCTCCTTTTGGGCCGGCTCCCAACGCGGGCACTCCTCGAGAGCCTTTTCGATGCGGCGCAGCAGCCGTTTGTCGGTGGCCTCGAGGATTTTATCTACCTCCAGGATTCCCTCCTCCGAGATGTGGTAACGGATCGCAATGCGGGCCGTGAGGTCGTTCTCCTGCCAATCGGCTTCGCGGGTGATGTACTCCGCAAAACTCCACCCCTCGGGGTGGTTGAAACGGGGCGCGCGGTCGAATTTGAGGGTTACCACCACCGCTCCGTTGCCGGCCTCGGGGCCGAAGCGGGCAATGGTCTGCTCGTCGGCCGGGAATTGCTCGATGCGCTCGATGTGTTCAGGGTCGATCGTCTCAATCTCCTCGCGTCGCTCCCCGTTGACCAGGTAGAGGGGCTCCTGCGCCGAGAGTTTCAGCACAGAGACCACAACCATCAGGGCGGAGAGAAGATACCTTTTCAATTCGCGAAGCACAATTAGAATTCAGAACTCTCGAATTACAACTCGCTCTCCTTCAAGCGCTCGGCATTCTCGGCCACGATCAGGTGGTCGATGCAGTCCTGGATGTCGCCATCCATGAAGGCCGAAAGGTTGTAGATCGTGTAGTTGATACGGTGGTCGGTGATACGCCCCTGGGGGTAGTTGTAGGTGCGAATCTTGGCCGAGCGGTCGCCCGTCGAGACCATCGTCTTACGCTTCGAGGCGATCTCGTCGAGGTACTTCGAGTACTCGAGGTTGAAGACACGCGTACGCAACTCCTCGAAGGCCTTGTCGAAGTTCTTGAGCTGCGACTTCTGATCCTGGCACTGCACGACGATACCCGTGGGGATGTGCGTAAGGCGGATGGCCGAATAGGTGGTGTTCACTGACTGACCGCCCGGGCCCGAGGCACAGAAGATATCTTTGCGGATGTCGTTCATCGAGATCTCGATATCAAACTCCTCGGCCTCGGGGAGCACGGCTACCGAGGCGGCCGAGGTGTGTACGCGGCCCTGGGTCTCGGTTTGGGGTACGCGCTGCACGCGGTGTACGCCCGACTCATACTTCAGCGTACCGTAGACATTGGCTCCCGTGACCTTCATTACCACCTCCTTGAAACCTCCGGCGGCACCCTCCGACTGCGAGGTGATCTCGTAGCGCCAACCCTTCGACTCCACATACTTGGTGTACATGCGCAGCAGGTCGCCGGCGAAGATTGCCGCCTCGTCGCCACCCGTACCGCCGCGAATCTCGACAATGGCATTCTTGGCATCCTGCGGATCCTTCGGGATGAGCAGGAGTTTGATCTCCTCCTCCATCTTTTCGATCTGAGGCTCGAGTTCGGTAATCATTTCACGCGCCATCTCGCGCATCTCCTCGTCTTTGTCGTTCAGGAGCGTATCCTTGGCCTCGGCCAGGTTGGCCAGGGCGGTGCGGAAGCGGTCGGAGGTCTCCACAATGGGCTCCAACTCTTTGTACTCCTTCGTGAGTTGCACAAACTGCTTCACATCGGCAATCACCTCGGGGTCGGTGAGCTTCTGTCCCGTCTCCTCGTACTTGAGTTTAAGACCGTCCAGACGCATTAAAATCGAATTATCTGCCATAAAAAATAGTGTATCTTTACATTTGGGGACAAAGGTATAAAATAATTGGGAATTAGGAGGTCGGAATCTGGAATTATTTCAATTCACAATTCACAATTCCTGCAGATGCAATAATTTTTCACATCAGCAGGTATCGTGCATCGAAAAGGCGGTAACAGTGGGTTTTTCCTCTGTTACCGCCTTCGTGAGCAACGAATCGGAGGTTAGATCACAATGTTGATGATCTTGCCCGGGACGACGATCACCTTCTTGGGGGCTTTGCCCTCGAGCCACTTTTGGGCCTCCTCGGCCTTAACTACATCGGTCTGGATCTCGGCCACGGAGAGCGAGAGGGCATACTCGCGCTTGAAGCGTAACTTGCCGTTCACCGAGACGGGGTACTCGAAGCTGTTCTCCACGAGCCACTGCTCCTCGAATTTGGGGTAGGGGGCATCGCAAACCGAGGTCTGGTGACCCAGCGCCTCCCAGAGCTCCTCGCAGATATGGGGGGCGAAGGGGGCCAGCAACGATACCAGGGGCTCCAATACACCGCGCTTGTGGCAGTTACCCAGCTCGTTGAGGCAGATCATGAAGGCGGCCACCGAGGTATTGAACGAGAAGTTTTCGATATCCTCTCTTACCTTCTTGATACACTTGTGCAGGGCCTTCATCTCGGCCTTCTCGGGGGTCTCGTCCACGATGGCGAAGTTGCCCTCCTTGTCGGTGAAGAGTTTCCAGAAGCGGCGCAGGAATTTGTGTACGCCGTCGATGCCGTTCGTATCCCAGGGCTTCGACTGCTCCAACGGGCCGAGGAACATCTCATACATGCGCAGCGTATCGGCACCGTAGTTCTCGACGATGTAGTCGGGGTTCACGACGTTGAACATCGATTTCGACATCTTCTCGATGGCCCAGCCGCAGATGTACTTGCTATCCTCGAGGATGAACTCCACCTCCTTGAACTCGGGGCGCCAGGCGCGGAAGGCCTCCAGGTCGAGCACATCGTTCTTGACGATATTGACATCCACATGGATGGCCTGCGTTTCGTATTGGTCGCGCAGGTTCAGCGAGACAAACTTGTTGGTGCCCACTACGCGGTAGACGAAGTTCGAGCGACCCTGAATCATGCCCTGGTTTACCAACTTCTTGAAGGGCTCCGGCTCGCAGACGTAGCCCAGGTCGTAGAGGAACATATTCCAGAAGCGCGAGTACATGAGGTGGCCCGTAGCGTGCTCAATACCACCTACATAGAGGTCTACATTGCGCCAATATTCGTTGGCCTCCTTCGAGACCAGCCCCTCGTGGTTGCGCGGGTCCATGTAGCGCAGGTAGTAGGCCGACGAGCCGGCAAAGCCGGGCATCGTGGAGAACTCGAAGGGGAATCCCTCGGCCGTGTGCCACTCCGCAACGCGAGCCAACGGGGGCTCACCCTCGGCCGTGGGGCCGAAGTCGGTGATGGCGGGCAGGGTCAGCGGCAGTTGCTCCTTCTCCAGGGGGTAGGCCACATCGTCCTTGTAGTAGATCGGGAAGGGTTCGCCCCAATAGCGCTGGCGCGAGAAGATGGCGTCACGCAGACGGTAGTTGATCAACTTCTTGCCCAGGCCGCGGCGCTCCACCTCCTCGAACATCAGGGGAATGGCCTCTGTTACATCCATGCCCGTGAGGAAGTCCGAGTTGATCATCTTGCCCGACTTGGCATCGTAGGAGGCCTCCTCGATGTGGCCACCCTCGACCACGGGGATGATCTCCAGGTCGAAGTGGCGGGCGAAGGCCCAGTCGCGCGAGTCATGGGCCGGAACGGCCATGATGGCTCCCGTGCCGTAACCAGCCAAGACATAGTCCGAAATGAAGATCGGAATCGCCTTGCCCGTGAAGGGGTTGATGGCGTAGGAGCCCGTCTTGACACCTGTTACGCGCTTCGTCTCGGCGATGCGCTCACGCTCCGAGCGCTTCTTGGCCTGCTGGATGTAGGCCTCCACCTCGGCCTGCTGCTCGGGGGTGGTCAACTCCTCCACCCACTCGTGCTCGGGGGCGATCACCATGAAGGTGACTCCGAAGATCGTGTCGGGGCGCGTGGTGAAGATCTCGAGTTTTCGGTCGGAGTGCTGTACATCGAAAAATACCTGGGCTCCCACCGAGCGGCCGATCCAGTTGCGCTGGATCTCCTTGAGCGAGTCGCTCCACTCGAGCTGCTCCAGACCGTCCAGCATGCGCTGGGCGTAGGCCGTGACGCGCAGCAACCACTGCTTCATGCGCTTCTGCTCCACGGGGTGTCCTCCGCGCTCCGAGAGACCGTCTTTCACCTCGTCGTTGGCCAGCACCGTGCCCAGGGCGGGGCACCAGTTTACCATCGTGTCGGCACGAAATGCCAATCGCCAATTTAAGAGGGCTTGCTCCTGCTCCGCCTCGCTCATAGCGTTCCATGCCTCGGCCGAGAATTTCAGCGTCTGGGTCTGTGCGGCATCGAGTCCCTCGGTGCCGTGTGCGGCCAGGTGCTCCTTCAACGCGCTGATCGGGCGCGCCTTTTGGGCTGCGTTGTCGTACCAGTGGTCGAACATCTCCAGGAAGGCCCACTGCGTCCAATGGTAGTATTCGGGGTCGCAGGTGCGCACCTCGCGGCTCCAGTCAAACGAAAAACCGATCTTGTCCAACTGTTCGCGGTAGCGGTTGATGTTTTGCTCGGTGGTCTTCGCGGGGTGCTGACCCGTCTGAATGGCATACTGCTCGGCCGGCAGACCGAAGGCATCGTAACCCATCGGATGGAGCACGTTGAAGCCGCACTGACGCTTGTAGCGTGCGTAGATATCAGAGGCGATGTAGCCCAGCGGGTGGCCCACATGTAGACCCGCCCCCGAGGGGTAGGGGAACATGTCGAGCACATAGAATTTCGGACGCGCGGGATCCACCTCCACTCGGTAGGTGCCACGCTCCTGCCAGCGCTGCTGCCACTTCGTCTCCAACGATTTGAAATTGTATTCCATAGCTATTTCTTGTTTTTGATTTCGTTCTAAACCGCAAAGATAATAAATAATTCAAAATTCATGATTCAAAATTCAAAATTATTTGTTGGGGATAGGGCATACCGGGGTGTTGGGAATGAGAATTTATTTCGATTCATGATGCGCAATTCCTGGTGATTTGTGAGGGTGATAAGCGTGTTGGAAGGTTATTCTCGGTAGTAAATCCCACGAAACCATTCGTCCTCCTGGTCAAACTACACATCCACAAATAATCGTGAATCGTTCATTTGAATCGAGGATTGCGTTGAGCGCTTTTCATTAGGTAAATCAGCAGGTTAACGCACTATTTGCGACCTTGATATAAGTATTTGGTTATGGGATTCATAAAACCATAAGTAGAAAGAATCGCTATTTTGGGCTAAAATAGCCGAAATACGCGAAAATCAGTGCAAAAAGATGGTCGAAGGTTTGTTATTTCAGATTTTTTGCGTACCTTTGCAGTCCGAATTAAGGGGTAATAGTGCCCTTTGACAAGGGGTAAGGTGCTGAGATTTAGCGGGTTTGGGGCGTTGAAGCGCGGTCAACGAAGCGGTCGAGGGGCTGAACCGAAGCAAAAAGAAACGAAATCGGGGTCGTAAAACACCCGAAACGAGTAAAAATAATTAACAAATTTAAAGGACAAAATGCCAACTATTCAACAGTTAGTAAGAAACGGTCGAGTAAGCCTGGTCGAGAAATCGAAGTCGCCGGCACTCGCTGCGTGTCCCCAGCGCCGCGGCGTTTGTACCCGTGTGTACACGACGACGCCTAAGAAGCCTAACTCGGCTATGCGTAAGGTTGCACGTGTAAGATTAACGAACGGCAAGGAGGTGAACGCCTACATCCCGGGCGAAGGCCACAACTTGCAGGAGCACTCCATCGTATTGGTGCGTGGTGGTCGTGTGAAGGACCTCCCCGGTGTACGTTACCACCTGGTACGCGGTGCGCTCGATAGCGCAGGTGTAGAAGGTCGTAGTCAGCGTCGTTCGAAGTATGGTGCCAAGCGCCCCAAGGCAGGTGCAACGGCCGCAAAGAAGAAGTAATTAGAAGAAAACTTTTAGTTTAAGGAAACAAAAATGAGAAAAGCTAAGCCAAAGAAGCGAATTCTACTTCCGGACCCCAAGTTCAACGACGTGATGGTTACGCGCTTCGTGAACAATTTGATGCTGGATGGTAAGAAGAGTATTGCCTATGAGATTTTCTACGACTCGCTGGAGCTCGTGGGCAAGAAGATGAAGGATGCTGATAAATCTCCCCTGGAGGTCTGGAAACAGGCTCTGGAGAACATCACGCCCCAAGTCGAAGTTAAGTCGAAGCGAATCG
>CAJGDL010000024.1 GCA_904502075.1 uncultured Alistipes sp. | reverse complement strand
TAAAGCAACGGATGAGCTCTCGAAACAAATGGCGGACGGTAAACTCTCGGCAATAGAGCTTGGAGCCAAGATTCTGGGCGAAAATGTCCCCGCCTACACGGGCTCAACCCCCTTTACCATTCTTTCGCAGCAGGTAACCGAGGCCACGATCAAGGCTTCGCTTACAAAGGGCTTGGTGACGGTGGCCTTTACGGAGAACTTCTTGAGCTATTTCCACGAGGAGCAGGCAATCCTCAAGACGGCTGCCGGCAACGAGTTTGAGTTCGACTCGACCACGACCGACAAGGCGGTCTTTGTACTGCCCGGAGAGTTTACCATCTCGGGCAAGGCCCTCAAGCAGACCGGTGAGGAGTTTTCGTTCACTACCCAGAAACTTGTGGCCAAGGCCAACACGCTGAAGCCCTATACCTTTGATCTGAAGAGTGCCGGCACGGCTGTCATCGTCATCAAGATCGACGAGACGGTGGTGGAGGAGATCACCGTGAGCACGGAACTGAACCCCGAATCTTAATCAAGCGAAAAAATAAGGAGTAAGATATGAAAAATTTTATGAAATCCGCATGTGCTCTGCTGGTTGCCGCCTTTGCGATGACGGCCTGCAGCAGCGATAAGACCGAATTTCAGCAGCCGGTAAAGCCGCTGGTGACCAGCGACACGGGCTTCCTCTGCTTCTCGGAGGAGGGGCTTTCGGTGATCACCGATGCCGAGGTGGTTCGTGCCTCGTCGATCAATACCGATGACTTCCTCTGTAAGATTATCAGCGACGAGGATGGCTCGGTAGTCGAGAACTTTACCTATGGTCAGAAGCCCACTTCACCCATTGAGTTGAAGGTGGGCAGCTACAAACTGATTGTCGTGTCGCACGAGACGATTCCCGCTGCCGAGTGGGAGTCGCCGACCTATGGTGCCGAGGTTCCCTTCACGATTCAGAAGGGCGAGACCAATACCTTGGAGACCGTCAAGTGCAAACTCTCGAACATCAAGGTGTCGGTGGGCTATGCCGCCGACCTCTACAACCTGCTCGAGACGGGTTCGCAGACCGATGTGACGATTGGTGCCAATACGATGAACTTCCTCTACACGGAGGAGCGTGCCGCCTTCTTCTGTGCCGAGCAGGAGGAGAATACGATGACGGTCGATATGTCGCTCAACTATGCCGGTAAGAACTCGAAGATGTCGGCTACGATTCAGGGCGTGAAGGCGGGTCAGTGGCGCAAGATCACGGTGAACATGCCCCATGTGAACGAGGGTAATGTGGTCTTCACGATTACGATTGAGACGCTGACCGTGGATCAGGAGATCGTGGTCGATGTGGCCGAATTGGTGGAGCAGATGGCCGAGACGGTGATCCCCGACGAGGGAGTGGTCGATCCTTTGGCTCCGATCATCACCTGGGAGGGCCACGACCTGGCCGAGAGCTTCCAGCTGAAGGCTTCGCATTTCGATCAGGATGGCAACTGCACGGTGCCCGTGGTCTTCGATGTAGATGCCAACAACTCGACCTTCAAGTCGTTTGTCGTCAATATCGAGTCCACGAGTGCAACCTTTATGCAGTCGCTCGAGGATATGAACATCCTCACGGAGTTTGATATCTGTCAGGTAACCTCGGCTACCAACGCCACGCTCAACACGGCCCTGACGATGGTGGGTATCCCCACGGGAACGAAGGTGCTGGGTAAGGCCGCGATCTCGGTGCCCTTGACCAACCTGATGGGGATCCTCTACGAGCACCAGGGTACGCACACCTTTACGCTCACTGTGACGAACGAGGCCGGCCATACGGTGCAGCAGCCCATCGTGATGTTGGTGGACAAGGCTTCGGAGGGTGGTTCGACCGGTGGTGCTCCCGAGGTGGAGTGGGTTGGCTACGACATTTCGAAGGCCTACACCATTACGCCCGAGCTGACGGTTCAGATTGAGGTTTCGGCTCCTGCCGGTATCAAGGCCTTTACGGTGGATATCGACTCGGATGTGCTCGATGCCGCCGCTTTGGATGGACTGCTTCCGGTGGAGAACATCGACCTGATCAACCCCGATCCTTCGTATGTGGACTTCCTTAGCTCGCTCTTCCCCACGGGCGACCAGGTGAAGAATCAGACCTTCCTCTCGTTCGACATCACCAGCTTCATGGGTATGCTCGATATGTTGGTGGATGCAGCCGATAAGGGCTATGCCAACTTCGTACTCCATGTAACGGACAACAACGGGGCCAAGACCGATGCTACGCTCCAATTGCTTATTCACCAATAAAAAAGGCTCGAACCATGAAAAAGATACTTTTATACAGTGTGGCCCTGGTGGCTCTTTTGGCCACTTCGTGCTCGAAGAGCGATGTGTGTCTTCCCGATGGGGTCGAAGGTGGTATGGGTGCCGTAAGTTTCACCCTTTCGACCGATACGCGTACCGGTGAGTATGACCCGATGGATTACTATACGATCCGTATCTACAGCGCCGATGGCCTGATTCGTAAATATACCCCCGAGCAGCCGATGCCCGAGGTGTTGAGCCTCTTGGCCGGTAGCTACTCGATCGATGTGGAGCTGGGCGACAAGAGCATCGCCTCGTGGAGCAACAAGAGTTATCGCGGCGAGGCCGACTTTGTAATCAAGGGCGGCGAGCAGACGCGCGTTGAGGTGCTCTGCAAGGTGCTCAACGCCACGGTGACCGTGAAGTACGACGCCTCGGTGGCCGAGAACCTCCAGGCAGGCTTTAAGACCACCGCCACGCTCTATGGTGAGCAGTTGGTCTACACCGACAACCAGACCGGTTACTTCCTGCCCGATGGCCAGGAGGCCGAACTCGAGTGGAGTTTTGCGGGTGAGCACGCCGAGAAGGGTGCTATCGCCCAGAGTGGCAAGCAGACGATCAAGGCCGGTGGCAAGTATACGCTCCACTTCAAGTTCTCGCCCGATGCCGAGGGTCTGCTCGACTTCGACCTCGAGATTGTGGAGCCTACGGTGGTGGACGATGTGATCATCTTCAGCCCCGAGCCCGTCTTCAAGGGTGAAGGCTTCGACCTTTCGACCACGCAGAAGTTCTACAACACCACGAAGACCATCCTCCTCTCGTCGCCCAATGCGCTGACGAAGCTCACGGTGGAGGTGGCCGGTCAAACGATCGATCTGACCGACTCGGAGTTTGTTACGAAGACCGATGAGAAGAATTGGAAGATTCAGCTCACCGACGACTTCTTCTCGCCCTTTGCCGGTGGAGAGAATAGCTACCTCTTCTCGGCCGAGGATGCCGATGGTGGTCGAGGCAAGGCTACGGCCAACTTCCTCACGCAGGGCATCGTGGCCGCTACGGAGGCCGATTGCGACCTGTGGCTCAATACGGCCGATGTAAAGGTGAAGATCTTCGATGCGAGCGTAAGTTCGGTGCAGGTGAAGATGCGCCGTGCAGGTGGCCCGTGGGTAACCTATCCGGCTACGAAGCTCGACAACGAGACCTATGTGGCCAAGGTGGAGCCCAAGTGGGTGGCCACGACCAACGAGGTCGGTGGCGTAGCCTATCAGCTCGATGTGAACTCGGGCGTGTTGGCCAATACCGCCTACGAGGCCAAGGCGGTGATCGGCGGAGTGGAGAAAGAGGCTGTGGCTGCCTTTACGGTGGCTGTGGATCAGACGATCCCCTATGGAGACTTCGAGGACTCGACGCTGAGCTGCTTCTCGATTGCCAACCAGGAGACCACCTTCTGGGGCTCGGGTAACAACAACTACATGAACATCTCGAAACTCAAGAACCTCTGTACGCAGCAGCAGTTTGCCGGTCAGGGAGGTAGCTATTGTGCCCGCATGCACTCGGAGAGTGCCGCCGGTATCCTGGCTGCCGGTAACCTCTTCTCGGGAACCTTCGTGAAGCCCTCGACCCAGGGTACCGTGTCGTTCGGTAAGCCCTACGAGTGGAAGGCGCGTCCTACAGCCCTGCGTTTCAAGTACTATGCGTCGAAGATCGGTTCGGTGAATATGACCAAGTACAAGGATGCCTCGGGCAAGGATCCCATCGCCAAGGGCGGTCAGGATAAGGCGCGTATCTATGTGGCCATCATCGACTGGTCGGCCCTGCATGAGGTGTCGTCGGGTCTGAGCACCCCGACCGGTATGTGGGATCCTGCCGCCCAAACTTCGGTGGCCGAGGGTGCCATCATCGGCTACGCCTCGTTCTGGATCAATGCCACGAGCACGGGCGACAAGATGATCACGGTCGATGTGCCCTTCTACTACTACGACAAGGTGACCAAGCCCTCGAAGAGTTACGCCATTGCCGTTTCGTGCTCGGCCAATGCCTACGGAGACTACATGTGCGGATGCGACTCGAACGAGGTCTATGTAGATGATTTCGAGTGGGTTTACTAATCCCGATCGAAAAACGTGCGGACAAACCGAAGGGCGGCAAAGTGTAGGCTTTGCCCCCCTGCGGTTTTTCGCCCAATACCCCCTCTCTTATTGATTGCTATTCATGATGCGTAAAATTTTACGATACACGCTTCTCGGCTTGCTGCTCCTGGGTGGCCTGACCCCTTTGCGGGCGGAGGGCTTCGAACCACAGCCCGATTCGCTGACGGTGAACCAGCGGCGCGAGATGCGCGGACTGACCTCCAAGACCAACGATTTTGTCCCCAAAGGGCAGTGGATCTTCGGAGGTTCGGTCTCCTACTCAACCCATGAGAACAAGGACTACGATCTGTTGATCGTGGAGGATATGAACTCCGAGGGCTATACGGTGCGTGTGGCCCCCTTTGTGGCCTATGCCGTGCGCGACAACATGGCGCTCGGTGCCCGTTTTATCTATTCGCGCACGCTGCTGAAGGTCGATGGGGCCTCGGTCAGCCTGGGGGATGCCGATACGGGGGTGAACCTCTCGGTGGATGGCTACTATGTCCTCCGCCACAGCTACGAGGGGGCACTCATTTGGCGTAACTACATCCCCCTGGGAAAGAGCAAACGCTTTGCCATCTTCACCGATATTCAGCTCTCGGCCGGAGGCATTCAGGGGAAGTATGCCGAGGGGCAACCCGTGCGTGGAACCTACGAGACGGGCTACTCGGTGGGGTTGGGCGTGACCCCGGGATTGATCGCCTTTGCCACCAACAACATGGCCTTCGAGGTCTCGGTGGGTGTGATGGGTATCAACTACTCGGCCGTGGAGCAGGTACACAATCAGATCTCCACGGGCAAACGCTCGACCAGCAACATGAGTTTCCGTGTCAATATTCTATCCATCGGCCTTGGTGTGGCCTTTTACCTCTAAATGGTTGGCAAGATGAAAAAGGTTCGATACTTTTTAAGCGTACTGCTGGCGGTTGTGGGGATCCTACACACGCAGGCGCAGACCCAGGAGAAGGGGTTGACCCCCCAAAATGACACGCTTTCGATCGCACAACTCATGACACGGACGGCTTCGGAGGAGGTAACTCCCCTTACCCATACGGTGAAGAGCTCGAAGCACTTTTTGCCAACCCGTCGTCGCATCGATCGCGAGATCAACAAAAATAGTTTTATCTACAAGGGGGAGGTGATGTTGGGACTTACCGCCTCGTATGGCACCCTCTCGAGCGAGGATTCGGACTTCCTGCTTCTGCTCGAGCACATGGATGCCGGAGGAACGATCGCCTCCGTGAAGCCCTTCTTCGGTTACGCCTATCGCGATAACCATGTCCTGGGTGCCCGATTCGGCTACACCTACATCCACGGAACGATCGACAACCTGGGCTTCAACCTCGGAGCGCAAAACGACCTGTCGGGATCGCTCTCCAACATGGGCTATAAGAGCGATAACTTCACCTTCTCGCTCTTCCATCGCTCCTATGTGGGTCTCGATCCGAAGGGACGATTTGGCCTTTTTGCCGAGTTCGAGGGGTCGGTGATGGTCGGTACATCGCGTTTTGACTACATGGCCGGCGAGCTTCCCAAGGGGTCGAATAGCAACAATTTTCAGGCGAAGCTCTCGTTTAATCCCGGTATGGCGGTCTATGTCTTCCCGAATGTCTGTGCCACGGTCTCCTTTGGGCTGGGAGGTATTCAGTATTCGAAGGTGACCCAGAAGAACGAGGCCGGTGAGCAAGTTGGTTCGCGTGTTGCCTCGAAGATGCGCTTCCGCCTCAATTTGGCCGATATCAATATCGGCATGACCATTCACTTGTGGGACAAAAAGAAGAAGTAGCCGATGAAGAAGTTTTTCGATAGTTTGCAGGCTCTGTGGGCCGTGTGTGGGGTCGCTCTTGGGATGACCCTCTTTGGCTCCTGCATCAAAAACGATATCCCCTATCCGGTGGAGGTGCTCGAAATTGTCGCCGTGGAGGGCGAGGGCTTTACGGTGGCCCCGACGGGCATCGACCGCTCGGCCTGTACGGTTACCCTCTCGCTCGAGGAGCAGACCGATATCCGCCGGGTGAAGATCACCTCGGTGACCTACAACAACGAGGCCGCAGTGGCCGATGTGGAGTTGGCCGGAGGAGTTTTCGATTTCCGCACGCCGCTTCATGTTACTCTGTCGCTCTATCAGGACTACCCCTGGACGCTCTATGCCGATCAGCAGATCGCCCGTACCTTTACGGTGGAGGGGCAGATCGGTGCCACCGAGTGGGAGGTGGAGAACCACATCGCCCGTGTCTATGTCCCCGAGGGGCAGGATTTGCAAAATATTACCGTGACCTCGCTCAAGTTGGGCCCCGAGGGGATTACCGAGATGACCCCCGGAGTCGAGGAGCTCACCTCGTTTGAGAGTGTACGCTATGTCGATATTCGCTACCATGGCGACATTGTGGAGCGTTGGTACCTCTATGTCATTCCGACAGAGGTAACCGTCGAGATGACGGCGGCCGATGGCTGGAGCCGTGTGATCTGGCTCAAGGCGCTGGGGCAGAGTGGCAATGCCATGGGATTCCGCTACCGTCCGACCGGTACGGAGGAGTGGCTCGAGGTGCCCGATGTGAAGATCGACGGAGGCACCTTCTCGGCTCGCCTGGTGGTGGAGCCCGAGAGCAGTTATGAGGTGAAGGCCTACTGTGGCGAGGATGAAACCGCCCCGCGTACCGTTACAACCGAGGGAGAGGCGCAACTTCCGAATGCCGGTCTGGAGTCGTGGTGTACGCTCAAGGATATCGTCTACCCCTATGCCGAGAGCGATGAACCCTTCTGGGGTACGGGTAATGTGGGGGCCGCCGTGGCGGGTGCCACCCTGACCGATAAGAGTGCCGATATTCGCCCGGGCTCTTCGGGAAGCTATTCGGCACGCCTCGAGTCGCTCTTCGCCAATGTGGCGGGCCTCGGAAAATTTGCCGCAGGAAACCTCTATACGGGTACCTATGTGAAGAATGTCGGCACGAATGGCATCATCACCTTCGGTCGTCCCTTCGCACTGCGTCCCACGGCCCTGCGCCTTTGGATGAAGTACAATTGTGGTGCGATCGACAAGATCAAGGGCCTCCCGGCCGGAACGGATCTTCAGATCGGAGATCCCGATAAGGGCTCGATCTACATCGCCCTCGGTACCTGGACCAAGGAGGAGTATGGTGTGACGCAGGAGAAGGATGGACCGCGTACCTACGGTACCGACTCCTCGCCCATCTGCATCGATACGCGCAACGAGGCCACCTTCTTCGATCCTCATGGCAAGGATGTGGTGGGCTATGGCGAGCTGGTGATGGACTATTCGACCCCCGAGTGGACCCAGGTAACCATCCCGATTGACTATGTGGCCACCGACATTCGACCCACCCACATCATCATCGTCTGCTCCGGCTCCCGCTACGGTGACTACTTCACCGGATCGACGCAGTCGCTCATGTATATTGATGATGTAGAGCTTCTCTACGACTAATTTAGGGCGGAGAAGTGCGGTTTAATTGCGTAGGGGCAGTACCATAGGTGCTGCCCCTACGCAGTTTGGGGCGTTGATCTCACCCCTCAAAATGCAATTCGCGGGGTGGGGGACTCGAATTAGGACGCATTGTTTTGCAGTTAGGAGTGGCGATTTATTGCCACGACAAGTCCCCCTTTGCCAAAGGGGGATTTAGGGGGAATGTCAATATTTTTATTTTTTTGATAGAGCGTAAATTTCTTTTTTTTATATTTGCAGGAATTTTGATAATTACGCCATGATGCATAAATTTTCTACCAGCCTTTTCAAGGCCCTCTTTTCGGTGGCGGTGTTGGCACTGCTGTTTACCTCCTGCAAGAAGGATGAGGAGTCGATCATCCCGGCGGTCTCGACCGATCGCTCAGCCCTCTATTTCGACGGCCCGTCGACTACCCAGTCGCTCACCTTTTGGGCAGAGCGTGCCGTGGGACTCACGATGACGGGTGCCCCCAACGGGTGGGATGTGAAGTATGACTTTGGGGCCGGTACGATTTGGGTCACCTCCCCGGCAGCCGATAATGACTCGGCCGATGCGAGTGGTACGATCAGTTTCTATGTCTACTCTTCTACCTCCAATGCCGCCCTCTTCGAGGTCTTTGTCAGCACGATTTACCCCCAATCGTTGGCCGATCAAAGGGCCAACTGCTACCTCCTGACCGAAGCCAAGAAGAGCTACTGCTTCCCGGTAAAATTTCGCGGAGAGAGCGATCAGCCGATTGATGTGGAGCGCGTTGAACTCCTTTGGCAGGATCGGAGCAACCTGATCTCCTATATCGAGATGATGGATCAAGAGCAGGTGAGCTTCTTCGTGGAGGCCGATAGCAAGGGGAAACTCCAACCCGGAAATGCTCTGCTGGGAGGCTACGATCAGGCGGGTAACCTGCTTTGGACCTGGCACTTGTGGGTAACCTCCTCCGAGCCGCAGGCCGTGGGTCGCTATATGGATCGCAACCTGGGAGCCGATGGGGTGAATCACGCCACGGAGGAGGAGATCCTCCGCTCCTATGGCATGTATTATCAGTGGGGACGCATGACCCCCTTTGCCGGCCCCAAGTACTACAATTGCGGTTCGGCTGCGACTGCCGATCTCTTCCTGATTTACGGTACGCGCTATGTCAATATCTCCTACCTGACGGCCGATACAGAGCGCGCGACCACCGAGTATGCCCTGAGCCATCCGCTGGTCTACCTCCTCTCGGAGGAGTCGCTGGCCTACGATTGGAACGCGGCACACCCCACCGACCTTTGGTCGTCTGACCACAAGACGCTCTACGACCCCTGTCCCAAGGGGTGGCGTGTGGCCGACAACTTCGATGACTTGGCCTTCGCGGGCAATAGCACGGACGATCTTTCGGTCTTGAAAAAGCAGTTTGGATGGGAACTTACGGATGGCGAAAACCTCCTCTTCTTCCCGGCGTGCGGTCGTCGTAGTTGGTTGCAGGGTACCATTACCAACGTCAATATGGCCGAGAATCCGCAGCCGTGGATCGGCTACTATTGGACCGCCTCGGCCGAGGCCGACCACCTTTCGCGCGCCCTCTACTTCTCGCTCGACACGGAGGATCCTGCCGCCTCGGAGTTTGACCCGGCCCTGGCCTCACCGCGAGCCAATGGCATGCAGGTGCGCTGCATCAAGGAGTAATCGGACATAAACGCTTGCTAAGAAATACCAATAAAGCATGAAAACAGTAAAGATAGGACTCTATGGTTTTGGCGTTGTGGGCCAAGGTGTCTATGAGGTGTTGCGTAAGACACGCAATGCCCATGCCGAGATCGTGAAGATATGTGTGCGCTCGCTCGACAAGGTGCGTAAGGTGGAGGTTCCTGCCGACCTCCTGACCGATCAGGAGAACGAAATTCTCGAAAATCCCGAGATCAACCTCATCGTGGAGGTGATCGACGATGCCGAGGCCTCCTACCGCATTGTAAAGGGGGCTTTGGAGCGTGGAATCTCGGTTGTTTCGGCCAATAAGGCGATGCTTGCCAACCACCTCCCCGAACTCATCGAACTGCAACATAAAACGGGCGCGGCCCTGCTCTACGATGCCTCATCGTGTGGCTCCATTCCCGTGATCCGCAACCTGGAGGAGTACTACGACAACGACCTGCTCCTCGAGGTGAAGGGTATTCTCAACGGCTCCTCGAACTACATTCTCTCGCGCGTCTTCGACCACCAGTGCCCCTACGAGGAGGCCTTGCGCCAGGCCCAGGAGTTGGGTTTTGCCGAGAGCGACCCCTCCTTCGATATCGAGGGATTCGATGCCTTGTTCAAACTCGTGATCATTACGATGCACGCCTTGGGTGAGTATGTCGCCCCCGAGCGCATCTTCACCTACGGCATCTCGACCATCCACGACTCCGATATCTGCTATGCCCGTGAGAAGAGTGTGAAGATCAAGCTTGTGGCACAGGTGGTGAAGGTCTCCGACGAGCACTTTACCATGTTCGTGATGCCCGAGTTCGTCACCCCGAAGAAGTATATCTACTCGGTGGATGACGAGTACAACGGCGTGGTGATCCGTGGCGAGTGTTACGACCGTCAATTCATGTTCGGTAAGGGGGCCGGCAGCCTGCCCACTGCCTCCTCGATCCTGAGCGACATCATGGCTCGTCTGCACGACTACCGCTACGAGTACAAAAAGAGCCGTTTCGTCGATCGCCCCACCTATACGACCGACATCCTGCTGCGCATCTACGCACGCTACACCACGACCCCCGTGCCCGAGATTCTTCCTTTCGAGAAGATCTATGAGCAGTATTACAGTGCCGAGAGCAACTACTTGATTGGCGATGTGAAACTCTCCGAGTTGATTGCCCATCGCGAGGAGTTGCGCGACAAGGATCTCTTCTTGGCCAATATACCGCAGTTTTTTCTCAATCGCGACTAATTTTTGATTTTATAGGGCATATTTCACCTTGCCTTGCTCGCCCCGAAAGGGTAGTACCTTAAGTACAACCCTTCCGGGGCTTGCTTCGTTAAGTCGAAATCTGCTCCTCTAAAATGCAAAAATTTATTTTCGATTCTGTAGGGCACATTTTGCACCTCAATCCATTCCTCGAAAGGGTAGTACGCTTTAGTACAGCCCATCCGGCCCAATCTTCGTTGGTATAAGTCAGTCATTGCCGCGTCGGGCTTTCGCCCTCCTCGCAATGACTGACATGGGGAAATTTTTAATTCTTCATTCCGAACTCCTCATTCCCCAAAAGACCAAAATTCGTAACTTCCCAATCCAATTAGTTGCTATTCTCGCAAAAAAGTAGTAACTTTGCGGTGCCCAATGCAATTGGGCAACAAACAAGAAATTAAAGACTAAACTCGTTGCTATGAAGATAGCTCTCGCTCAGTTGAATTATACGGTCGGTGATGTAGACGGCAATGTTTCGAAGATCATCGATGCCATCGGACGGGCCAAAAAAGAGGGGGCCGATTTGGTTCTCTTTGCCGAGCAGGCCGTAAGCGGCACCCCCGCTTTCGACCTGTTGCGCAAGACTACCTTTCTTGAACTTTGTGAGGATGCCTTGGTGGAGATTGCCTCCTGCTGTGATAACATCGCTGCCATCATTGGTCTGCCCATTTTGACCGACGAAGGTACGGTCAGTGCTGCGGCCCTTGTGCAGAACCGGAAGGTATTGCGTTTCGTGAGCAAGCGAAACATCTCGGCACGTCGCGAAATGGGCTTCCTTGATGGAGGCTCCGGTTACCAGTACGCCACCATCAAGGGGCGCAAGTGCGCCATTGTAGTGGGCGATGACCTGCGTAAGGTTCATGACCTGAATCCCTCGGTGGAGACCATCATCAGCATCAACGCCCGCAAATATGGCAAAGGCCTTTTGACCTACCGCTACGAGACGATGCGCAAACTCGCCTTCCGCGAGGGCAAGGAGCTTGTAATCGTAAACCAGGTGGGCGGTTCGACCGATATCGTCTATGACGGTACCTCGGGTGTGCTTAACAAACGGGGTGAGTTGGTGATGCTCCTCAAAAGCTTCGAGGAGGATTTTCAGATCTACGACACCGAGGTGGAGTATACCCCCTACGACGAACCCTATAACTCGACGGATCGCACGCGCTTGATCTACCAGGCAGCCTGCCTCGGTCTGAAGGACTTCTTCCGCAAGAACGGCTACACAAAGGCCTCGATCGGCCTCTCGGGCGGTATCGACTCGGCCGTAGTTGCCTCGCTGGCCGCTGCGGCCCTCGGCAAGGAGAATGTCCGCGCCCTGCTGATGCCGTCGCCCTTCTCCTCCGACCACTCGGTGGAGGATGCCCGAGAGCTGGCGCAGAACCTCGGCATTGAGTACAACGTGATCCCCATCTCGGAGATCTACAACAGCGTGGTCAATACCTTGAAGCCGGTGATTGGCGGTACCGATTTCGACATCACGGAGGAGAATATCCAGACCCGTATCCGCACCGTCCTCTTGATGGCTGTGCAGAATAAGACAGACTATGTGCTGCTCAACTCCTCGAACAAGAGTGAGAATGCCCTCGGTTGGTGTACCCTCTATGGCGATACGGCAGGAGCCTTCAGCCCCACGGGAGATCTCTACAAGACCGAGATGTATGACTTGGCGCGCTACATCAACCGAGAGTGTGGCAACCCGATTCCGGAGAATATTCTGACCAAGGAGCCCTCTTCGGAGTTGCGCCCCGACCAAAAGGATAGCGATTTCCTGCCCCCCTATGAGGTGATTGATGCCATTCTCTATCGCATGATCGAGAAGGGCGAGCACCGCGAGGAGATTGTAAATGCCGGCTTCGACTCGGAGGTGGTGGAGACCATCCACTCGCTCATCATGCGCAACGAAAAGAAGCGTTACCAATTCCCGCCCGTGTTGCGTCTGTCGAGCTGTGCCTTTGGTCACGAGCGGTTGATGCCGTTGACTAATAAGTATGGCAACCTAAACTAATTTTTGATTTTATAGGGCATCTTTTGCATATCCCCGATTGGTGAGAAAGGGTGAAAAAATAGAAGGGTCGTTACGACCCCAACCCATCCTTACCAATCGTCGGTCGAAGAAAAATCTGCTCCTCTAAAATCAAAAATCGCCCTGATCAGTCATTGCGAGGAGCCGTAGGCGACGAGGCGAAGAGTGAGGATTTTAGGAAGATATTTGCGCAAAGGACTTAAAATTTATTGGTTTGAAAAAGATTTCTCATACTGGAGAGGTGCGCAAGGTAGAGGCCGACATGGTTTGGGTCGCTATTGTGGCGAGTGGGGCGTGTCACACTTGTCGGGCGCGTGAATTCTGCGGAATGAGTGAAAGTAGCGAGAAGTTGATTGAAGTCCGCACGTCTGATGCCGGCACCTACACTCCTGGGGAGCGGGTGGTGGTAAGTGAGGAGCAGGCGATGGCCCTAAGAGCCGTGTTGATTGCTTATGTCGGAGCCTTTGCCGTGCTGTTGCTTGTGTTGATCGGGGCTTTGGCTTGTGGCCTCTCCGAGGGGTTGGCGGCTTTGGCCTCGTTATTGGGGGTGGGAGGCTACTATGGGGTGGTTTATCTCCTGCGCCATCGAATTGAAAGAAAAATTTATTTTGCAATAAGAAAAGAGTAATGGAAAACTTGTTACTGATCACCATCCTGACACTTTGTGTGTTGGGCGTGCTGGCGGCTGTGATTCTCTACTTCGTGGCCCAAAAGTTCAAGGTGGAGGAGGATCCTCGTATTGATGAGGTGGAGAAGATGTTGCCCGGAGCCAATTGCGGTGGCTGTGGCTTTGCCGGATGTCGTGGTATGGCCGATGCGCTGGTGAAGCGCGATGACATCTCGGAGCTCTTCTGCCCCGTGGGAGGCGGTGATGTAATGAAGGCCTGTGCCTCCTATTTGGGCAAGGCCGCACCCGAGAAGGAGCCGCAGGTAGCTACGGTGCGCTGTGGCGGTATCTGCTCGAAGCGCAACCGCACGAGTCGCTACGACGGAGCCCATTCGTGTGCCGTCTCGATGGCCCTCTATGTGGGGGAGACCGATTGCGCCTATGGCTGTATCGGCTATGGTGATTGTGTCGATGTGTGTAAGTTCGGAGCCATTCGCATCAACCCCGAGACGAAGATCGCCGAGGTGGATCCCGACAAGTGTACGGCGTGCGGAGCCTGTGTGAGAGCTTGTCCGCGCCATATGATCGAGGTGCGCAAGAAGTGGCCGAAGAATCGTGCCGTCTATGTGGGTTGCATGTCCAAGGAGAAGGGGGCCGTGGTGATGAAGGCCTGCAAGGCGGGCTGCATCGGTTGTGGCAAGTGTGTGAAGGTCTGCCCCTTTGGTGCCATTACGATCGAGAATAATTTGGCCTACATCGACTCGCAGAAGTGTAAACTCTGCCGCAAGTGTGTGAACGAGTGTCCGACCGGTGCCATTAAGTTGGAGCACATGGAGCCCCTGCCCAAGGAGCCGAAGCCGGCACCGGCAGCCCCCAAGGCGACCGAGGCCTCGGAGAAGCCGATGGCGTAGGAACGAACATCCTGTTGATTAGCAAATAAACCAAGATATGAAGACATTTCCAATCGGCGGAGTCCATCCGTCGGAAAATAAGTTGAGCCGCGGGGTGGCTATCGAGCCGCTGCCGTTGCCCGATTGGGTAGCGATTCCCCTGGCTCAGCACATCGGAGCTCCGGCTACGGCGCTGGTGGCCAAGGGCGACAAGGTGCTCACGGGCCAGCTCATCGCCTCGGCCTCGAGTTTCATGTCGGCCAACATCCACGCCCCGATTTCGGGCGAGGTGACGGCCGTCGAGCCGGTGATCAACGGTCAGGGCTTGCGCCAGGTGATGATTACTATCAAGCGCGAGGGCGATGAGTGGGTGGAGTCGATCGACCGCTCGCCCGAGATCAAATACGAGTGCGACCTGACGCCGGAGCAGATCATTGCGAAGATCAAGGAGGCCGGTGTCGTGGGTATGGGTGGTGCCACCTTCCCGACGCATGTCAAACTCTCGGTGCCCCCCGGGCGCAAGGCCGAGTTCTTGATTATCAATGGCGTGGAGTGTGAGCCCTACCTCACGTCGGATCACCGCACGATGTTGGAGCGAGGCGAGGAGTTGCTGGTGGGCGTTACGATCCTGATGAAGGTGCTCTCGGTGTCCGAGGCCTATGTCGGTGTGGAGAATAATAAGCCCGATGCGATCGCCCACCTCCGCAAGTTGGTGAGCGAGAAGGCGGCCTTCCGCGGAATTCACATCACGCCGCTCAAGGTGCAGTATCCGCAGGGAGGTGAGAAGCAGTTGATTGCCGCCGTGACGGGTCGCCAGGTGCCCCCGCCGCCCGCCCTTCCGATCCATGTGGGGGCGGTGGTCTGCAACGCTTCGACCACGGTGGCCGTATACGAGGCCGTGCAGAAGAATAAGCCGCTGATCGAGCGTGTGGTGACGATCACGGGTAAGTGTGTGAAGAGCCCCAAAAACCTCTTGACGCGTATGGGTACCCCCATCTCGATGCTGATCGAGGCGGCAGGAGGGACCCCCGAGGAGTTGGGTAAGGTGGTCAATGGCGGCCCGATGATGGGTCGTGCGCTGGTCAACCTGGAGGCTCCGGTTACAAAGGGGTGCTCGGGTGTTACCCTCTTTGCCGAAAAGGAGGCCCTGCGCAAGGAGGCTTCGGACTGCATCAAGTGCGCCAAGTGTGTCTCGGCCTGTCCGATGGGTCTGGAGCCCTACCTCTTGCTCAAGATGTCGAAGAAGCGCAATTGGGAGGGCATGGAGCAGAACGATATCACGAGTTGTATCGAGTGTGGCTGTTGCCAATTTACCTGTCCGGCGCATTTGCCTCTTTTGGACTATGTGCGTCAGGGTAAACAGATTGTCATGGGCTTTATTCGAGCCCGAGATGCCGCTGAAGGGCCAAAAAAATAGGTGGGGGAGTAAATTTTCGCTGACCGAACCGATCAACGAATAGAGGAAGTGCTAAGGTTTACTTCCCCCGAAAAACAGAATGATAAAACCGAATTTTATGACCAATAAACTGATTGTTTCTCCCGCCCCGCACGTCCACGGCTCGGATTCCACGCAGAAGATCATGCGTGATGTGATCCTGGCCCTGCTGCCGGCCCTCTGCGTCTCGCTGTGGGTCTTCGGATGGGATGTGTTGCGTGTGACGGCAATTGCCATCCTGAGCTGTATGTTCGTGGAGTGGCTGATTCAGAAATTTCTATTCAAGGAGCCTTGCACGCTGGGCAACCTCTCGGCCGTGGTAACGGGTCTGCTGCTCTCGTTCAATCTCCCCGCCTCGATTCCTTGGTGGATCGTGGTGATCGGTGCGGTGGTGGCTATCGGTATCGCCAAGATGTCGTTCGGTGGCCTGGGTAAGAACCCCTTCAACCCCGCCTTGGTGGGTCGAGTCTTCCTGCTGATCGCCTACCCGGTGCAGATGACCTCCTTCCCGGCGGTGGAAAACCCGGCCTTGGATGCCCTGTCGGGGGCTACGCCTCTGGCCGTGATGAAGTCCGGCGATTTGGCCGATAGGATCCCCTTCGAGAATCTGCTTGTGGGTACGATGCCCGGTTCGCTCGGTGAGGTGGCCGCCTTGGCTCTGCTCGCAGGCTTCGTCTACCTTCTGTGGCGCAAGGTGATCTCGTGGCATATTCCCGTGGTGGTTTTGGGTACGATGGCCTTGTTCGCCGCCGTATATGGTGCTTTCAGCTTCGCAACGCCGCACGAGGTCTTCACCTTTGCCCTCTTCCACCTCTTGGCTGGTGGTGCCATCCTGGGAGCCGTCTATATGGCAACCGATTACGCCACCTCGCCCATGACTGTGAAAGGAATGGTGATCTATGCCGTGGGTATCGGTGTGATTACGATGTGCATCCGTCTGTGGGGAGCCTACCCCGAGGGTATGTCTTTCGCGATTCTGATCATGAACGCCGTAACCCCGCTTTTGAACAAGTATCTCAAACCCAAAC
>CAJGDL010000023.1 GCA_904502075.1 uncultured Alistipes sp. | reverse complement strand
TATCTACGCCTATTCGGATGAGGGAGAGTTGACACCCGAAATCTTGGAAGAACATCCGGGAATGTCAATCTTTTTGGATGGAGCAATTGAATACTATCAGGCAGAAGTAAGAGGTTTTCTTCCTCCCCCCGAACCGTGGCCAGGTGATGATCCAATTGGGCCACTTGATCCTATCAGACCTTCCGATGTAACCAAGTTGCCACTGGAATACTTTGACGGTAAACTCTACTTTTGTAAAACCGAAGAGGTATTTATCTCTACGGATCCTCTTACTCCATTTTATTGGGATCAGTTTGATCCATACAATCACTTCTGTTCCCCATATGTAACAGGATGTGGACCAACTGCAATGGGAAAGATTATGGCATATCATAGACATCCTACATCTTTTAATGGGCATGTTTACGATTGGGATATGATAACCGCGAATGAGTTACACACAAATTCATCCGACACAACCAGAATGATTTCTCGCCTTGTTTGCGATATAGGCCAAGATCAACCTAGAATAAAATATGGAACAAGCGATAATGGTGGAACTGTCACATACTTTAGTGAGAACAGAGAAACATTTGTACATTTTGGTTACTCATGTAGTGCGGTGATGGATTTTTCTAGTTCATTGGTTGTTAATAATATTGATAATAAAAAGCCTGTTTGGGTTGGAGGTCAAGAAACATTGGGTAGTAATGGCCATATTTGGCATATTGATGCTTATCAAGATAACAAGATTATTAAAACTTATTATGAAACCTCTTCTCCATACAATGTATACCATAGAAATGTATATCACTCTTATTCTTATCGTTGCGTTTGGGGATGGGATTCTTTGCATTATGTTTATTGTTTAAGCAATGCCTTTAATGGATATGCAAGAGATGTAAAAATGATCTGTGGAATTACTCCCAATAATTAAATTTATTGCTATGAAAAAGTTGTTTTATTTTGCAGTAGTGCTGCTCGGGTTTGCGGCGTGCAATAAAGACGAGAACCAAGAAGGGTCAATTGATAATCAAACAACTATCAACGCGGAACTAATTTCTCAGGCGACAGACTTTATTGAGAACACACTAAGCGATTACGGAAGCTATGAGCCTGATCAGATTGTCCGTCTGCTTGCCGGAAAGGAATTTCAACAATGGTGCTATTTAGAGTATAACTCCTCTTGGAGTGAGATTATCTCTAACTACTACAGTTTTGGAAAAGGAAACGATGTGGGAGGTTTTGGCGCAGACTACTACACCTTCTCGGCCGATGGTACGGTGAGTCGGCGGTATGTGGTTACGGCCATCGCTCCCCCGGACAATGTGTTTGAAGTGGAGGGAGAATGGGCGTTTGATCCCGCGAGCAGAAAACTGACCACGACATTTTTAACCGATGCGGGCGAGAGTATCCGGGAATTCACTCTGCGCGCGTTAGGTGAAAAAATCTTCGTCTGGGACGAGGTGAAAAACGACACCATGAAGAACAAACTCCGTTACTTCCGATCGGTCTATATCGTGCAATAAAACAACCATTTCGAGAATCGACGATTTTCGCAGTGTATTTGACCTGCACGAATCGGTCGTGCGTGAAATGGGTGACTATGCCGTTTCGGTCGGGCCTCACAAGGCTCGGCCGATTTTTTTGGGTTATCAATTGTCGGCAAACGGACAAATGGCTGCTTTTTTTCGAAAAATCGGCTTTGGAGGCGAAAAAAAATAAAAAAAATCGCTCTTTATTGTGAATTAAGGAAATAAAGCGTATATTTGCACTCCCGAATTTGAGGTTTAACATATAAAATAATATAACACAATGACTAAAGCAGATATCGTTAGCGAAATCGCTAAGAGCACCGGCATCGAGAAGGTGCAGGTGCAGGCCGTGGTAGAGGCTTTCATGGAGAGCGTGAAGGGCTCGCTGATTCAGGGTAATGACGTGTTCCTCCGTGGTTTCGGCAGCTTCATCATCAAGAAGCGCGCTCAGAAGGTGGCTCGCAACATCCTGAAGGGTACCACCATCACGATCCCCGAGCACAACATCCCCGCATTCAAGCCCACTAAGAGCTTTGTTGCCAAGGTAAAGTAATTCATTTTTAAGTCTAACCTATAAAACACACCGGATTATGCCGAACGGAAAAAAGCACAAGCGTCATAAGATGGCGACCCACAAGCGTAAGAAGCGTCTTCGTAAGAATCGTCACAAGAAGAAGTAGTGTATAACGCACACGTTGCGTTGATGATAGATAAAGCTAAAGGGGTCGGAAGGCTCTTTTAGCTTTACCTATTTAATGTAATCTGAGAGGCAATGCCCTTTGCGCGTAACGACAATGAGTCTATGGTGTAGGGGTTTAGTTTGCTGATCTATAATGAGATATAATGCTCAGAAGTCTGCTTGAGAGGGGCTTTTGAGTAGAAAATTAAAGTTCGGAGGTGGCTCGAAGCCCCATTTGCTCCATCCTGTTCCCGTTGTTCCGAAGAGGCGATATCAGCACGGAGAGTCTTTTGACGTCCGTGTGGTCGAAAGCCAAGACCCCAAGCCGTGGAACCCGTAACGGAGGGCCCAACGTGCCGCGAAGAGGAGAGAGATTCTAAGGCCTAAGGCGTTGTTTTGTTGCCACCCCGAGAGATTCGATTATATGAACCGTGAACTGATTATTAACGTAACAGAGTCGGAAATCACCATTGCCCAGACCGAGGATAAGGTCTTGGTAGAGCTCAATAAAGAGCAGTGTAAGAGTGGTTTTGCCGTCGGAGACATCTATCTGGGCAAGGTGCGCAAGATCATGCCCGGGCTGAATGCCGCCTTCGTCAACATCGGCCACGAGAAGGATGCCTTCATCCACTACCTCGACCTTGGGGCCCAATTTCCGTCGCTCGACAAGCTGGTTTCGAGTATCCAGCCCGGCAAACGCGGTCAGCGCGTGGAGTCGATGAAACTCGAGGAGCCCATCGATAAGGAGGGCAAGATCGGCAGCTACCTCCAGGTGGGGCAGTCGGTGATGGTGCAGATCGCCAAGGAGGCGATCTCGACCAAGGGGCCGCGTCTGACGGCCGATATCTCGTTGGCCGGCCGCAATGTGGTGCTGGTCCCCTTCTCGTCGAAGGTCTTTTTGTCGCAAAAGATCCGCTCGAATGAGGAGAAGAAACGCCTGAAGCGGATTGCGGCAGGGGTTTTGCCCAAGAATTTTGGTGTGATCATCCGCACGGCGGCCATGGAGGCCAAGGATGTGGATATCGAGCAGGATATTCTTTCGTTGGTGGATCGTTGGCACAAGTGCCTGCAACAGATCCGTAAGAAGGAGGCTCCCGCCCTCTTGATGAGCGAGCTCTCGCGTGCCAATACGATCATCCGCGATACGCTCAACAACTCCTTCTCGCAGATCGTGGTCAACGACGAGGCGATGTTCAATGAGATTCGCAGCTACATCCGTGTGATTGAGCCCGAGTCGGAAAAGATCGTGAAGCTCTATCGCGGCACGGTGCCCATTTTCGATAATTTCGACATCTCGAAGCAGATCAAGTCGTTGTTTGCCAAGTATGTGTCGCTTCGCCGAGGGGCCTACCTGATTATCGAACATACGGAGGCGATGAATGTTATCGATGTCAATTCGGGCAACCGCACCAAGGCGGAGGACAACCAGGAGCAGACGGCGATGGATGTAAACCTCGCAGCCGCCAAGGAGATTGCTCGTCAGTTGCGTCTGCGCGATCTGGGCGGCATTGTCATCATCGACTTCATCGACCTGCACAAACAACAGAATCGTCAGCTCCTCTATGAGGAGATGCAGAAGTTGATGGCCACCGACAAGGCCAAGCATACGATCCTGCCGCTCACGAAGTTCGGTCTGATGCAGATCACGCGCCAGCGTGTGCGCCCCGTGGCCGTGCAGGATGTGACGGATGTCTGCCCCACCTGCAACGGAACGGGCAAGATTCAACCCACGGTGCTCCTGGATAAGAAGATCGAAAACCAGATCTCTTACCTCACGCAGGACCGCAAGCATAAGTTTATCGAACTGCGTGTGAGCCCCTATGTTTCGAGCTACTTGAAGCGAGGACTCTGGTCGCTTCGTCTGCGTTGGATGTGGCGCTACAAGTGTCGCTTGCGCATCACGGCCGACCAAAGTGTGGGGATCATCGACATCCATTATTTGGATAAAAAGGGGAACGCCCTGGTCCATAACAACCATTTGTAACCCGATATTTTGGCGGCAAGAGAGGAGATACTGGAAAAGATCAGCGAGGCCAAAACGCTTCGTTCGCTCTGCCGTTTGCTTAAAAACGAGGGGGCAACGCTTCACCTGCAGGAGCTGGTGGGGGGTGCCCTCTCTTCGTATGCGGCAGCCGCCATCCGTAAGGTGGGCGGTGTGCATATCTTTGTCGCGGAGGATCGCGATGCCGCGGCCTACCTGATGAACGACCTCTATGCCCTTTTGGACGAGGAGTCGGTCTACTTCTTCCCCTCGGCCTATAAACGCTCGATTGCCTATGGGCAGGAGGAGGCGCAGGGGGTGGTGCAACGCACTTCGGCCTTGGGGGCCATCCGAAATTGCGGGGCCAAGGGGGTAGCGGTGCTCTGCACATGGCCCGAGGCGCTGGCCGAACGGGTGGCGGATGCCGATACCGTGCGCCGTGAAACGATTCGTGTAGCAGTGGGGGAGCGGCTTGCGATCTCGGCCTTGGTCGAGCGGCTCGAGGCGTGTGGCTTCGAGCGCGTGGACTTTGTCTATGAGCCGGGACAATACTCGCAACGTGGCGGTATTGTCGATATCTTCTCCTTTGTGGAGTCGAAGCCCTATCGTTTAGACTTCTTTGGCGACGAGGTCGATTCGATCCGTCGTTTCAATATCTCGAGCCAGCTCTCCGACGATCGGTTGCCGGCCGTGGAGATTGTCCCGAACCTGAACCGTGAAGGGGAGGGGGCCGGTGCGGAGCGTGTTTCGCTGGCGGCCTTTGCCGGCGAAGGGGCGACCTGGTGGTTTACCGATCCCGACTACGCACTGCGGCGCGTGAACGAGGTGAGAAAGAAGCTGATCCCCGAGTTGGAGGAGACCGAACGAATCGACCTCCATGTGACGAGCCGCAACGGTCTGTTGAACGACCTTCGTGGAGCGCGAGTGGTGACCTTGCGCGACAACCTCAAGGAGCGAAAGGCGGAGGAGAGTGTGAAATTCAAGACCGCTCCGCAACCCAAGTTCAACAAGAATTTTGAGGTGTTGGCCGACGATATGTTGCGCTCCGCGCAGCAGGGCTACACGACCCGCATCCTCTCGGAGAATAAGGCGCAGGTGGAGCGCTTGGAGAATATCTTCCACCAGATCGGCCGCGGTCAGGTGGTGGTGCGGGCCTGGGGGCTGACCCTGCACGAGGGCTTCATCGACCACGATCTGCGCCTGTGTCTCTATACGGATCACCAGATCTTCGACCGCTACCAGCGTTATCGCATCCGCGGGGAGATCAAGCGTGACGAGCAGATGACCGTGCAGGAGCTGAACCAGCTGCGACCGGGCGATTATGTGGTTCATATCGACCACGGAGTGGGCCGTTTCGATGGCCTGGTGAAGATCAACGAGGGGGGGCGCGTTCACGAGGCGATCAAGTTGGTCTACAAGGATGGCGATGTGCTCTTTGTCAATATCCACTCGTTGCACCGCATCTCGCGCTACAAATCGGGCGATGGGGAGCCTCCGAAGATCTATAAATTGGGCAACGGCGCTTGGCAAAAACTGAAGAATGCGACCAAGAAGGCTGTGAAGGATATCTCGCGTGAGCTGATCGCCCTCTATGCCCGCCGCAAAGCCTCGAAAGGGTTCCGTTTCTCGCCCGACAGCTACTTGCAACACGAGTTGGAGGCCTCCTTTATGTGGGAGGATACGCCCGATCAGCAGTCCACGGTGGCCGCCATCAAGCGCGACATGGAGTCCGACCAGCCGATGGATCGCCTGGTATGCGGTGATGTGGGTTTCGGTAAGACCGAGGTGGCGATCCGTGCCGCCTTCAAGGCTGCGGTGGATGGTAAGCAGGTGGCCGTGTTGGTTCCTACCACCATCCTGGCGTTGCAACACTACCGCTCCTTCTCGCAGCGTCTGAGGGATCTGCCCGTGACGGTGGAGTACCTCAATCGCACAAAATCCTCGCGCGAGGTGACGCGCATCACCCAGGAACTTCAATCGGGAAAGATTGATATTTTGATTGGTACCCATAAAATGTTGGGTAAACAGATAAAATTCAAGGACTTGGGCCTTTTGATTATCGACGAGGAGCAGAAATTCGGTGTGGCGGCCAAGGAGAAACTTACGCAACTGAGTGTCAATGTCGATACCCTTACCCTGACGGCTACGCCCATCCCGCGTACGCTGCAATTCTCGCTCATGGGTTCGCGCGACCTGTCGGTCATCTCGACCCCGCCCCCCAACCGTCAGCCCATCACCACCGAGTCGCATACCTTTAGTGAGGAGGTGATCCGCGATGCCGTGGAGGAGGAGCTCGCACGCGGCGGTCAGGTCTATTTCGTACACAACCGTGTGGAGGATTTGCAGACCCTGCAAGGGCTCATTACGCGCCTATGCCCGAAGGCCCGCGTGGCTGTCGGACACGGTCGTATGCCGGCCGAGGAGCTCGAGAAACTCATCATGGACTTCATCTACGGGGAGTTCGATGTCTTGGTGGCCACCACCATTGTCGAAAACGGCATCGACATCCCGAATGCCAATACGATCATCGTCAACAACGCCCACTGCTTCGGTTTGAGTGACCTGCACCAGTTGCGTGGCCGTGTGGGTCGTTCCGACAAGAAGGCCTACTGCTACCTGCTCTCACCGGCCGAGGAGCTCCTCTCGAGCGATGCCCGTCGTCGTCTGCGGGCCATTGAGGAGTTTTCGGACTTGGGCTCCGGCTTCAATATCGCCATGCAGGATCTGGATATTCGCGGTGCCGGAAACCTGTTGGGGGCCGAGCAGAGCGGATTTATTGCCGACATCGGCTTCGAAACCTACCAGAAGATCATGCAGCAGGCCATCTCGGAGTTGCGCCAGGAGGGGCTTGAGGTGCCGGGCATGAACGACCAGGAGCAGCAGATCCTCGATACGATCCATTGGATCGACGACTCGCATATCGAGGTGGAGTTGGAGGCCGAACTGCCCGACAGTTATGTGCGCCAAACCTCGGAGAAGTTGCGCCTCTATCGCGAACTGGATAACATCAAGGAGGAGTCGGCTTTGCAGGCTTTTGCTGCCCGTTTGGAGGACCGCTTTGGCAAGTTGCCCCGGGCGGCCGAGGAGCTCTTGGATGTGGTGCGCCTGCGCTGGGAGGCGGTGCGCCTGGGTATGGAGCGCGTGAAGGTGAAGAACGGGTTGATGATTGTCCACTTTATCGCCGATAACCAGTCGCCCTACTTTAAGAGCGAGGTCTTTATGGAGTTGCTGAAGCGAGTGACGCAACATCCCGACCGATTTGTCCTCAAACAACACAATAATCGCCTGGCCATGACCGTTCGACAAGTAAAAGATGTCAAGGCCGCGGTCGAGGTGTTGCGTAATCTATAGTCCCAAACCATGAACCTGATCGTAGATATCGGAAATACGCGCGTCAAGTATGCCCTCATGGAGGGTCGGACGGTGGTTGCCTATGCCTGTAGCGATAATTTTGAGGTGGCGGAGGTGCAACGGCTGATCGGATCGGTGGCCGAGGAGGTGGCGTGGGCCATTCTCTGCTCCACGCGAGGCGATGGTCGGCAAGAGACTCAAGCCCTGGAGTCGTTGGGAATCAAGACGCTGCTCTTCGATGCCGCCTGCATGGTGCCCCTGAAGAACGACTACCTGACCCCTCAGACCCTCGGGCGCGATCGGTTGGCAGCGGCTGTCGGTGCCGACCTCTGCTACGAGGGGCGCCCCCTGCTGATCATCGACTTCGGTACGGCTATCACCTGCGATGTGGTGAGTGATCACACCTTTCACGGGGGCTTTATTTCGCCCGGTCGCTCGATGCGCCTTCGTGCTCTGCATGCCTTTACGGCCCGCCTGCCGTTGGTGGCTCCGGCCGAGGAGATTTTACCCTGGGGACGCACCACCGAAGAGGCCATTGCCCAGGGGGTGGAGCAGGGAATTGTGGGCGAGATTGAGGGCCATATTGCCCGATTTCGGAAGAAATTCGACAATTTGTTGATAATTTTTGCCGGAGGAGAGGCGAAACATTTTGCCAAACAAATTAAAAATGCGATATTTGCAGACTGTGATTTGGTCCTTGTGGGATTGAACCGGATTTTAGAGTTTACTATTCATGCTGAAAAATAACCTATATAGCCGTTGGCTCGGGGCGCTTGTGGCGTGCCTGGCCTTTGTTTCGTTCTCGGCATCGGCCCAGGAGAGCAGTATCAATGCCTTCTCTCCCTTCTCGATGTATGGCATCGGAGAGATCAAGAGCCAGGGAACCCTTCCGCAACGTTCGATGGGTGGAGCGGGTGTGGCCCTGCGCAGTCTTTCGACCATCAACCTGTTGAATCCGGCCTCCTATAGTGCGGCCCTTCCCCGCTCGGTACTCTTCAATTTCGGTCTCGAGGGGCAGAATTTTTATAACTCGCAGATGCAGGCCGATGGTACCATGAAGAAGACGAGCTACTGTACCTTCAACTTCCATGATATCGCCCTGCAGATCCCGCTCACCAAGCGCTTGGGCTTGGGTTTGAGCCTGGCCCCCTACAGCAGTGTGGGCTATCGCATGTACGATCGTGAGACGATTGCCGATGTGGGTCTGGCCGAATACGACTACTCGGGCGAGGGCGATGTGACGGAGGTCAAGGTGGGTCTCGGTTGGGAGCCCTTCAAGAACTTATCGATCGGTGCCGCCGCGATCTACTATTGGGGCGATATCGACCGCAACTACCGAATGACCCTCATCCCCTATACGGGTACGGGTACCTACCCCTCGACCATCGGCCTTTCGAATTACAGCATTTCGCACTTCGCGGCTCAGTTCGGTGTGCAGTATACCCCCATTATGAATAAAAAGCGGGTGCTTTCGCTCGGTTTGGTTTATGATTTGGGTGGCGATCTGAATCCTATGGTAACCAATACGATTACGGTGAACGGAACCCTCAATTCGGAGGCGGTGAATCGGGTGGATAACCTGCCCCTTGTCTTGCCTCATAAACTCTCGGCCGGAGCCTTCTACGAGACTCAAAAGTTTGCCGTGGCGGTGGATGCCGTCTACGAGCGTTGGGGTTCGAGCAATACGACCGCCGAGACGGCTTCGGGCGATTTCCGCGTGGCCTATTGCGATACGGGAATCATCAAGGCGGGTGTGGAGTGGACTCCCAACCGCAACGATGTGCGCAACTTCCTGAAGCGTTGGCACTACCGCTTGGGATTCAACTATGGCTACTACCATCAAACCTTCGGAGGGGAGCGCGTGCCGCAATATGCCCTGACCCTCGGTTTCGGTATTCCCGTGAAGTTCGGCGGATTCTCGTCGGTGGATGTGGGCTTCGAGTATGGCTGCCGAGGCAAGGATCAGCACATTACGGAGCAAGTTTCGATGCTCAAACAGCAATATTTCAAGTTTGCCATCGCCTTCTCGCTCTTCGGTGAGGATTATTGGTTTGTCCGCCCGAAGTACGATTAGGAGGTCGGTGACGAGTTTTTCGTGCTTTGGAGCCGTGTGCTGATGTTTCGGCCGGAAGCGTGACGAGGAGAGAGATTGTTGAGGATTTTCGAGTTTTTAGGGCCGAGTATTGCTTTTTCGGTCCGAAGCGCGACGAGGAAAGAATCGAAATGTTTGGTTTTGAGAATCAAATTTGTTACTTTTGCAGGAAGAAACGACGTTAAAAATTTAAACTATATTCAAACGATGAAAAAGATGAAATTTCTCTTGGGTGTTGTGCTGGCTTTTGCCGGCATGAACGCCATGGCACAGAGTGAGGAGGAGCTGGCCAAGCTGGCCAACGATGCCTATGCCAAGTGGGGTGAGACGCCGCTGGAGCGTTACCACAACGTAAACCGCAGCTCGTTCTTGAAGGAGGCGCTGCAGAATAAGAACTACAACGAGGCTGCCGAGCACTACCTCTACTTGGTGGAGCATGCTCCCAAGGCTGCCGAGTCGATCTACCAGCGCGGTGAGCAGGTCTACCTGCGTAAGTTGCAGCAGCAGAAGACCGTGAGCACGCAGCGTCAGATGTTTGACTCGGTGCTGATGGTCTATGACCAGCGCCTGGAGCACTTCGGTACCACCCCCGAGGCCAAGGCAGAGATTTTGGATCGCCGTGCCCGCCAGTATGCCAAGTATGGCAAGCGCGACCGCGAGGGTCTGCGTGAGGCTTTCCGTTTGGCTATCACCGCCAATTTGGATGCTATGAGCAACGTACTGCCCGAGACCGTGGCTCTCTATTTTGCCAACCTGGTGGAGGACTACAAGAACGATGAGGTCTATGCAGACGAGGTTTTGGCCGAGTATGAGCGCCTGAGCCCCATCTTCGAGACGATCTCGAGCGAGAACGAGCCTTTCAAGGAGTCGTTTGATACGGCCTTTGGTACGAGTGGTGTGGCCAGCTGCGACAACCTGGAGACCATGTTCCGCAAGAAGCTCGCCAATGATCCTAATAACCTCGATGTCCTGAATCAGGCTGTGGCTCTGATGGGTCGTGCCAAGTGTACCTGCGATTTCTTCTTCGAGATCACGGAGCGTCAGTACTCGTTGGCTCCCTCGGCCAATACGGCTATCTTCTTGGCACAGGGCTTCCAGGAGCGTGGCGATCTGGAGAAGGCTACCAACTACCTGCGCGAGGCTTTGAAGACGGAGACCGACTCGGATTCGCGCCAGAACCTGCTCGTACAGCTGGGTGTGGTGGAGCTTGCTTCGAACGACATCAAGTCGGCGATGCAGGTGGCCAAGGAGATCCAGGAGATGGACGAGGATAACGCCTATGCCTACTTCCTGCGCGCTCAGTGCTATGCCGCTTCGGGTTGCCAGGAGGCCTACTGGGTGGCTTACGATACGATGAAGAAGGCCGAGGAGCTCTTTGTGGAGGACAACCTCAAGGAGCAGGCTAAGACCTTGGCCCAGGCTTATGCCGGTCGTTGGCCTCTGTCGAATGACGAGCGCTTCTTCATGGAGGGTATCACGGCCGGTTCGACCGTTACGGTTCCCTGTGGTGCAGCTGCCGGTCTGAAGACCACGGCTCGCTTCCGCTAATCTTTTGATAGTGAGCAAAGAATGATGATGCGAATCTTCAGTAAGAGCAATCAGGTAGCACTCCTCCTTGTGGGGAGTGCTATCTTGCTATCCGCCTGCCAGGAGCCACAGCGACCGGTGCAGGAGACTCCCGCCGAAAAATTGATGACGGAGTATAGCGAGAATCGCACCATCATAGCCACCGAAAACGGCAAAAAGCAGTATCAGTTTTTCGCCCCGTTGTTGGAGGGATATACGGCTGGCGACGAACCCTATCGCGAGTTCCGCCGTGGTATCCACATGACCACCTTCCAGAAGGACTCCACGGATTTGGTGGATGTGACCCTGACGGCCAACTACGCCATCTTTTACGAAAAGCGCAAGCTATGGGAGGCCAAGGGAAATGTCGTGGTTCGCAAGTCCGACGGTAAGACCCTCTATACGGAGCAGCTCTTCTGGAACGATATCACGAACAAGATCTACTCGAATGTAGATGCCAAGATCGTGGAGAATGGTGGCGAGACCTACGTCTCGGGCTTTGAGTCGGACGAGGAGTTCCGCTATTGGAGCGCCCGCGAGATGGATGGCCGCATGGAGGTGGAGTTTACCCCCACAGCCCCCGATTCCACGGCGGTTCAGGAGCCCAACTCGAGTGTCGAGAGCAAGCAGAAGGTGGTGCATACGAAGCTCGATTCCGATGCGAAGCAACGTCGCGAAGAGGCCCGAAAGCGTTCGGAGGAGCAGCGCAAAGAGCGTCAGCGACAAGCCGCAGAGCGGGCAGCCAAGCGCCGTGAAGAGCAGCAGATGGGGCCCAAGCGCCCTGCCGGAGCTCCGGCTAATAATGCCATGCGTCGCCCCACTACCGAAGTGGTGGAAAAGTCGATGGTTGAGGCACCTCTCTCCTTCTCGGCCGGTGGAGAGAAGGGAGGGCGTGTGGTCCCGAAGCGCGAAAATGTGGTGCGTGAATAATTTGTTTGGAGCAAGATGACGACTTCGATCCTGATCATTCTACTGATGCTTCTCCTCTCGGCCTTCTTCTCCGGAATGGAGATTGCGTTTACGAGCAAAAACCGCCTGCGCCTGGAGATCGACCGCAAGCAGAGCGGCCTTTTTGATCAGATCGCCGAGATCTTTGCCCGCCACCCCGGTCAGTATGTAACGACCATCCTGGTGGGCAACAACATCGCCTTGGTTGTCTATCAGCTCAGCCTCTCGGTGCTGCTTCGTGCGATTGCCCGATGGTTGGGGTGGACCGAGTTTGTGGAGCATGGCTCGATCTTGGCCGAGACGATCATCTCCACGGTGATTGTGATCTTCTGTGGTGAGTTCCTGCCCAAATCTATCGTGAAGCAGAACCCCAACTTCTACTACCGCACCTTTGCTCCGCTGATCTTTTTCTTCTATCTGTTGCTCTATCCCGTCGCCCGCCTTACGACCGGGATTTCGCAACTGATTCTGCGCCTCTTCGGCCATAAGACGCAGCCCGATGACCAGCAGGTGGACTTTGGTCGTTCGGATCTGATGCATCTGTTGGACTTGACCAATGTGGAGCCTGAACATGAGCCCGAAAATGAGTTGAAACTCTTTCAGAACGCCTTGGATTTTACCGATATGCGCGTGCGTGACTGCATGGTGCCGCGTGTGGATGTCGAGGCGGTCGATGCCGACAATACTACGATCGAACAGCTCACCGACCGCTTTGTCGAGACACAATACACGCGCCTGTTTGTTTGGCGAAAGAGCATCGACAATATGGTGGGCTATGTCAATTCGAAGAGCCTTTTTCAGAGCCCGAAACGCATCGACGATGTGCTTATGGATCTTCTGTGTGTCCCCGAGACGATGCCCCTGCAGGATTTGTTGACCGAGATGACCAAGCATAAAACCAATGTGGCCGTGGTGATCGATGAGTTTGGAGGTACGGCGGGTATCATCTCTTTGGAGGATATTTTGGAGCAGATTTTTGGAGAGATCGAAGATGAGCACGATGTCCCCGACCTCACGGAGAAGCAGCTCTCGGAGCGTGAATGGGTGCTCTCGTGTCGTTTGGAGGTGAAGTACCTGAATGAGAAATACAACCTCGAACTCGAGGAGTCCAAAGAGTACGATACGTTGGCCGGTTTTATTATCTACCATTTAGAGGAGATCCCCTCGGCCGGCGAGAGCGTCACGATCGGCCCCTTCCATATCAAAATCTTGCGCACGACCCGCTCGCGCATCGACCTGGCCCGCATCAAGCGTCTCTGATCGCGCCCCTTGCCCTGCGTAGAGCGGGGCGCTTCCCCCGAAAAAGAGATTTCATGCTATAAATATAGGACCGAGATTGAAAATTTTGGTCCGAAGAGGTGTGTTTTCCGAATAAAATTACTATCTTTGACCGCTTTTATACTCCATATAAGTGGGGAAGGCCGAAAATTGAACGTAAACAAACAAAATTTAAAGTAATATGGCAAGTTTAAACACGTTAAGAACCAAATTCGGAGTGGTGCTTTCGATCGTAATCGGCATCGCCCTTTTGGCATTTATCCTCTCCCTGAAGGCCGAGATGGGCTTCTCGGGGAACGACCCCAAGGTCGGTGAAATCAATGGAGAGAAGATCAACTACACGGAGTACATGGCCGCCTACGAGAAGGCCAAGACGATGCTCGGTGGTGAGGCTTCGACCGATGAGCAGCTCGATCAGCTCTCGAATGCCGCTTGGCAGCAGCTCTTCTCGGAGTTGGTGCTCATGCCCGGCTTTGAGCAGATGGGTATCCGCGTAACCGAGGCCGAGCGCAAGGCCATCATCAGCGGTGAGATCCCCACCCAGGCCTTCTATGCCGCTTTTGCCGATCCCCGCACCGGCGAGTTCAATGTGGAGGCCGTGTCGGAGTTCCTGGCCCAGGCCGAGACCAATCCCCAGGCTGCCGCTCTTTGGTTGCAGTTTATCGACCAGGCTCGTCAGGAGCGCGAGGTAGCCAAGTACCTCGCTGTGGTGAAGAATGGTGCCAATGTAACGGCCCCCGAGGTAGAGCGCGCTGTGGCTGCCGCCAACAAGGCCTACACGGGTAAGTTCGTATCGAAGAGCTACGCTTCGGTGCCCGATTCGCTCATTACGGTATCGACTGCCGACCTGAAGGCATACTACAACAGCCACAAGGATAGCTACAAGCAGCTTCCCAACCGCACGATTTCGTATGTAGTCTTCGATGTAGAGGCTACGTCGGACGATATGCTCGCTATTGAGAACGAGGTCAACAAGGCCAACGAACAGTTCTCGACCGTGGAGGATCTGAAGGCTTATGCCCGCGAGAACCGCCACGCTCAGGTGTCGGATCGCTACCTCTCGCTCAAGCAGTTCAGCGATGAGGAGGCCGAGGCTTTGGCCGAGGGTAAGCAGTATGGCCCCGTCTTGAAGAACAATGTCTGGACGATGTCGCGTGTGCTGGATACGAAGATGGCTCCCGACTCGATCGGTGTACGCCACCTGGCTGTTCCCTATACCGAGACCGAGTTGGCCGACAGTCTCGCTACGCAGTTGCGTGCCGGTGTGGCCTTTGCCGAGGTAGGCGAGGGTGCCGGTGAGGAGCGCGTCTATCCCTTTGCTGCCTTCACCGAGGAGTTTATCCCCGCACTTTCGACCGCCAAGGTGGGCGATGTCGTAGAGATCACGGCTGGCAATGCCATCCACATCATGCAGATCTATCGCATGGACAAGCCTTCGAAGCACATCCGTTCGGTAACGGTTAACTACCCCGTAGAGGCCTCGGCCGCTACGAAGCGTGATATTCACGGCAAGGCCGGTATTCTGGCTGTGGATGGTGCCGGTTCGATCGAGAAGTTCAACGCTGCCGCTACGGCTGCTGCCGTAACGCCTCGCGTGGCTACGATTAACCAGGGTGAGCGAGTGATCCGTGGTTTGGAAAATTCGCGCGACATCGTGCGCTGGGCTGCCGGTGCTGAGAAGGGCGATATCTCGGAGATCTTCAACGTGGGTGGCGACTATGTGGTTGCTATGCTCACCGAGATTGACGATCAGGAGTATGCCTCGTTTGAGAAGCGTCAGGCTCAGATCCGCAACATCGTGATGCGTGACAAGAAGTATGAGTATATCCTCAAGAACTACAACGCTACGAGCCTCGATGAGGCTGCCAAGAGCCTGGAGTCGGAGGTGAAGGAGTTTGCCGATCTGCGCTACGGTTCGTTCTATGTGCAGAACCTCGGTTTCGAGCCTCGCGTGATCGGTGCCATCACCGCTTCGGAGCAGGGTGTGCTTTCGGCTCCCGTCAAGGGTAACTCGGGTCTCTATGTCTTTGTCGTAGAGAACATCGCCGAGGAGGAGAAGCAGACCGCCGAGGCCGAGAAGGTGCGTGCTCAGGCCATGGCCGAGAATACGGCTATGCAGGCTTCGTTCTCCGCTATCCAGCAGATGGCCGAGGTGGAGGATCTCCGCGCTCGCTACTTCTAAAATTTGTTCTGATAAGGGGGCATTTGCTTCCTCTATCCTAAAAACCGACAATGGGCAGTACAGAATGTACTGCCCATTGTCGGTTTAAGCCCCTCCCTATGACATAAATTGGGTGGAGTGGGTTATGAGTTTGTGAACCTTTTGGGGTTGTAGCCCCGGTTCGAAAGGATTGTTGCGACCTTTATCGCAGGAAGAGTAGTTCGCGGTACTTGGGCAGAGGCCACATCTGGTCGTCCACGATCTCCTCAAGTTTATCCACATGGCGGCGAATTTCGTCGAACAGCGAGGCCACAGTGTCGTGGTAGGCGATGGCCTTCTCTCGCTCGTTCTCGATGCGGTTGGCCACTTTGCGTGCCTCGATCAGCTCGCCAACCCCCTGCTGGATGGCACTTGCATGGTGCTGGATCCGTTTGATCAACTCGATGTCGGACGAGGCATCCAGTCCTCCGATCTGTTGCATCTTATAGACCTTGTCCAGGAGCATGGCTTCGTATTTCGAGGCGATGGGCAGGATGTGGTTCATTACGATGTCGCCCAGCACGCGCCCCTCGATCTGGATCTTCTTCGTGTAGGTCTCCCACTTCACCTCGGTGCGCGCTTCGAGCTCGACGGGAGAGAGAACCCCCATCTCGGAGAAGATCTCGAGACTCTTCGAGTCGAGGTAGCGGTCGAAGATTCGCGGGGTAGAGGTCTCGCAATCCAATCCGCGTGTCGCCGCCTCGGCTTTCCAGGCCTCGGAGTAGCCATTGCCATCGAATCGGATGGGTTTCGACTCTCGAATCATTTGGCGTAACACCTCGTAGATCGCTTTTTCGCGCTTTGTGCCGGCCTCGATCTTTTGATCCACAGCCTCCTTGAAACGGGTAAGTTCGTAGGCCATGGCCGTATTGAGGATGATGATTGCTTCGGCACAGTTGTCCGAGGCCCCCACGGCACGAAACTCGAAGCGGTTGCCCGTGAAGGCGAAGGGGGAGGTGCGGTTGCGGTCGGTGTTGTCCCTCAGCAGCGAGGGGATCGGGGCGATCCCACTCATGCGGAAGATGTTCTTGGCATCGAAGCGAATGGCCGAGTCGCTGCGGCTGCTCTCCAACTTGTCGAGTACGGCCGTGAGTTGTTCTCCCAAGAAGGTCGAGATGATGGCCGGTGGGGCCTCTCCCGCCCCCAAGCGGTGGGCATTCGTTGCCGACATCAC
>CAJGDL010000022.1 GCA_904502075.1 uncultured Alistipes sp. | reverse complement strand
AGGCGCCCCCTTCGAGCAGGTGGGTGGCGAAGCTGTGGCGGAAGGTGTGGGGGCTGATCTTCTTTCGGATGCCGGCGCGCAGGGCTGCTTGACGAATGATCGTAAAGACCATCACACGCGTAAGGGCGTCGCCTCGGTTGTTCAGAAAGAGAATGTCGCTCTCCGATTTGCTTTCGCGCCGATCTTCGAGGTAGATCTGCACCTTGTCGCGGGCAATGGTGCTGATCGGCACCAGGCGCTGTTTGTTGCCTTTGCCCACCACGCGGATGTAGCCCTCGCCGAAGAAGAGGTCGCTCAGGCGTAGCGAGGTGAGCTCCGAGACGCGCAGTCCGCAGGAGTAGAGCACCTCGAGCATCGCGCTGTCGCGTCGTCCCTTGGGGGTGGAGCGGTCGAGGCTGTCGAGCAGCAGGTCGATCTCCTGGGTCGTGAGGGTGTCGGGCAGTCGGCGACCCGAGCGTGGCGCCTCGATGAACTCGGCCGGCGAGCTCTCCATGCGCTCTTCGAGTAGCAGGTAGTTGAAGAAACTCTTGATGCTGCTCAAGGCTCGGGCTTGCGATGCGGCCTCACGACCTTGCTCAAAGAGCCAGGTTTGATGGCGTTCGATCATCTCGGGGGCCACCTTGTTGGGGGCCACGTTCCAATGGTGCTGAATAAAGTGGGAGAAGTTCTCCAAATCGGTCATGTAGGACTCCACGGTGTTCTCCGCGAGTCGCTTCTCCAATCGTATGTAACTGCGGTAGCCGAGTAAAATTTTTCGCCACCGTTCGCTGTTTTCTGCCATTTTATCCGTAAATTTACACCGAGTTATCGGCAAAGATACAAATTTTTAACATAATATTGCAAACAGATGGATTACATTGAGCTCAATATGCCCCTCGAGGGGGAGATGGCCGAGATTCTGACGGCCGAGTTGTCGGACTTCCCGTTTGAGAGCTTCAAGCAGGAGGGGCCCACGTTGAAGGCCTACATCCCACAGGAGAAGCTGGTCGATTGCAAGGAGGAGGTGGATCGCCTATTGGCCTCCTATGCGGTAGAGGGTGTGCGCTATATCTCGATCGAGAGCCAAAATTGGAACGCCTTGTGGGAGAGTAACTTCGCCCCGGTGGATGTCGACGGAAAGCTCTACATTCGCGCCCCCTTTCATGCGCCGGCCCCCGAGGGGGTGATGGAGGTGGTGATCATGCCCAAGATGTCCTTCGGTACGGGTCATCACGCCACTACCTGCCTGGTCTCGGGCTACCTGATGGAGCTTGCACTCGCGGGTAAGCGGGGCTTGGATATGGGCAGTGGCACGGGCGTTTTGGCCATTGTGGCGGTGAAGTGCGGGGCCGAGGCGGTGGATGCCGTCGATATCGACACCTGGGCCGATGAGAATTGTCGCGAAAACATTGCGAGCAACGGGGTGGCCGACCGGATTACCCCGATCTTGGGCGATGCGCGTGCCATTGCCGGGCGTAGCTACGACTTCATTGCCGCCAACATCAACCGCAACATCCTGGTGGGCGATATGGCTGCTTATGTTGGGGCGATGAATGCCGGGGCCGACTTGGTGATGAGTGGCTTCCTGGAGGCCGATATTCCGATTATTCGATCGGCGGCCGAGGCCGAAGGGCTTGTCTTTGTCTCCTCGCGCCTGCGTGATGGTTGGGCCGCGGTTCATTGTAAGAAGCGTTAGCGATTGTTTTCCCTCCGGTGAAGAGCTATAAGGGGCGTGGCATTGTGCTGCATACGCTCAAATACGGCGACAAGTCGCTTATCGTCTATCTGCTGACCGATGTGGGGGGCAGACAGAGCTACATGGTACCCGGGATTCGCTCTTCGCAGGGTCGGGGGTCGAAGGCGGGGCTCTTTCAGCCGATCTTTACCCTCGAATTCGAGGGGCTCGAGTCGCCCAAGATGCAGATGCACCGCTTCAAGGAGGTGCGTAGCGGCCAGTTGTTGCGCTCCATCCCCTTCGATGTGCGCAAATCGACCATCGCCCTCTTTATGGCCGAGGTGTTGTATCGTCTGGTGAAGGAGAGCGAGCCCCATCCGCTGCTCTTCGAGTTTGTTTGGAGCTCGGTAGGGGCACTCGATGAACTCCAGGAGGGGACTCCCAATTTCCACCTCTGGTTTCTCACCAAATTGAGTGCCTTGTTGGGATTCTTCCCCGGCAACGACTACCACACGGGTGACTGGTTCGATATCCGCGAGGGACTCTTCACCTCGGAACAGCCGCTCCATCCCCAATTTTTTGATCCCGAGGTGGCCCGATTCTTTCGCGACTTCACGGAGTGCGATGTCCATTGCCTGGCCGAGATCGGCATGAACCGCCACCAGCGGGTCAAGTACCTGCAATCTCTGCTCAACTATTACGCCTACCACCTCGATGCCATTCGTTCGGTGCAGTCGATCGAGATCCTGCAGGAGGTATTTTAATAAGAGAGGGGAGCCGATGAGCTCCCCTCTCTTATAATACCTTTGGGCTATTTCTTGAAAAACCACGCTTTTTGCTTTCGCTTCTCGTCCTGCGAGCGGGCCACATAGACCTTTTCGTGGGTGTAGGGGTTTTCGCCCGTGTAGAACATCACCGACGAGAGGGTCATGGGGGTGGGGGTGAGGTCTTGCACCTGCTCCAGGGTGAAGTTCAGGCGGCCGAGTACCTTTTGGGAGAGGGCACGCATCTCCTGCTCCGTGCACCCCGGGTGCGAGGAGATAAAGTAGGGGATCAGTTGGTAGCGCAACCCCTCGCGGCGGCAGACGGCCTTGAAGCGGGCATTGAGCTCCTCGAAGAGCGAGAACGAGGGCTTGCGCATCAGGTTCAGCACCCGATCTTCCGTGTGTTCGGGGGCTACCTTCAGGCGGCCCGAGGTGTGGTGCTTGACCACCTGTTCGAAGTAGTTGCTCTTGTCGAAGAGGTCGTAGCGGATGCCACTGCCGATAAAGGCCTTCTTAATGCCCTTCACGGAGCGGATCTTTTCATACAATTGAATGAGCCCCGAGTGGTCGTTGTCGAGGTTGGCACAGGGTTTTGGGTGGAGACACGAGGGGCGGCGGCACTTGGCGCAGAGCTCGCGGTTTTTGCCCCCCATGCGGTACATGTTGGCCGAGGGCCCACCGATATCCGACAGATAACCCTTAAAGCCCTCCATGCGGGTTACGCGCTCCACCTCGCGGAGGATCGACTCCTCGCTGCGCGAGTGGATGAACTTGCCCTGGTGGGCCGAGATGGTACAGAAGGAGCAGCCACCGAAGCAACCACGGTGTAGATTCACCGAGAACTTGATCATCTCCCAGGCGGGAATATCCCCCTTGCCGCGGTAGCGCGGGTGAGGCGCTCGCTCGTAGGGGAGGTCGAACGAGTGGTCGAGCTCTTCGGTCGAGAGGATCGGACGCGGGGGATTGACCACCACAAACCGATCGCCCGTAGGCTCCACGAGGATCTTGTCCGAGGCCATGCGGTTGCTCTCGATCTCCATCGTGGTGAAATTTTCCCCAAAGGCGACTTTGCTTTTGCAGCAGGTCTCGTAGGCGTGCAACTTGAGGGTCTTCGTCTCATCCAGCCGCTCGACATAACTCTTGTCGGCCAGGAAGGCCACCTGGTTGATCTTTCGCAAAAGTTTCATATTGAATCCGTTGCGCATCGCCTTGGCCACCTCCTGAACAACTCCTTCGCCCATGCCGTAGATTAGTAGGTCGGCCCCCGATTCGGCCAGGATCGAGGGTTTCAGTTCGTTGTCCCAGTAGTCGTAATGCGTAAGTCTTCGCAGCGAGGCCTCGATACCTCCGACAACTACCGGTACATGGGGATAGAGGCGTTTCAGAATTTGCGTATAGGTGCTCACCACGCGGTCGGGGCGGAAGCCGGCCTTGCCTCCGGGCGTATAGGCATCGTTGCTTCTCAGGCGCAGGTTGGCCGTGTAGTGGTTTACCATCGAGTCCATGGCTCCTCCCGAGACGGCAAAGAAGAGGCGCGGAGCCCCCAACTTGATGAAGTCGCGCAGGTCGTCGCGCCAATTGGGCTGGGGAACGATAGCCACGCGGTAGCCTTCGGCCTCCAACAGACGACCGACCACGGCCGCTCCGAACGAGGGGTGGTCGATGTAGGCATCGCCCGTGAAGAGGATCACATCAATGTAATCCCATCCGAGGGCTTTGATCTCTTTGGCGGTAGTGGGTAGGAAGGACATGGTTAGGAAAATTCTGAATTTTGCACCTCCTCCTCCAAAACCTCCTTGATCACGCTCGTATTGGCCGAGCAGTAGGTGTCCCACTTCTCCAGCACGCGCTTGAATTCGTCGGGGAGCTCCGACTCGAAGTGCATCTCTTTGTGGGTGGAGGGGTGGATGAAGCCCAATGAGCGGGCGTGGAGGGCGTGGCGCGGCATGATCTCGAAACAGTTTTCGATAAACTGCTTATACTTCGAGAAGGTGGTGCCTTTCAGGATGCGGTCGCCGCCGTAGCGTTCGTCGTTGAAGAGCGGGTGGCCGATATACTGCATGTGGACACGGATCTGGTGGGTACGCCCCGTCTCCAAGCGGCACTCCACCAGGGTGACATACCCATAGCGACGCAACACGCGGTAGTGGGTCACGGCATGTTTGCCCTCCGAGCCGTCGGGGAAGACGCACATCTGCATGCGCTCGCTGCGTGAACTGCCGATGTGGCCCGTGATGGTCCCCTCGTCCTCCTCGAAGTTGCCCCACACCAGGGCCACATAGCGGCGCGAGGTGGTGTGGTCGAAGAACTGCTTGGCCAGGTGGGCATGGGCCCGTTCGTTCTTGGCGATGACCAAGAGGCCCGAGGTGTTCTTGTCGATGCGGTGTACCAGGCCGGCGCGGGTATCCCCCTCCTGGAACATCGGCAGGTTTTGCAGATGGTAGGTCAGGGCGTTCACCAGCGTGCCGTCCCAGTTGCCATGGCCCGGGTGGACCACCATGCCGGCAGCCTTGTTCACCAGCAGCAGGTCGTTGTCCTCGTAGGGGATCTCCAAGGGGATGTTTTGGGGAACGATCGCCGTATCGCGCTTCGGGTAGGGCATCATGATTGAGATCTGATCCAGGGGCTTGACCTTGTAGCTCGACTTGGCGGGCTTGCCGTTCACCAACACATTGCCGCAGTCGGCGGCCGCCTGAATGCGGTTGCGCGAGCAACGCTCCATGCGGAAGGTCAGGAACTTGTCCAACCTCACAAGGCTTTGGCCCTTATCGACCACGATCGAAAAGTGCTCGTAGAGTTCATCCTCCTGCTCTTGCAGTTCGGGGTCGATATAATTCTCCTGTTCTATCATCTTGCGTGTGGTGTATTACTCGAAAAATTCATCGGACGGGGCCTCCTCTGCGGGAGATTCGGGGGTGATCTCTTCCTCCGTTTGATTCACAGCCTCCTCGGCCTCCTGTTTTTGGCGCTCGGCAGCGAGTTTTTGGGCCTCCTTTTCGGCCTCTGCGCGGTTCTTGCTCGAAAGCTCCTCGTCGAGGGTCAGCCAAATCGAAACCTTCTTGCCCAGGGGTTGGGCCGTGCCGAGTGCCGGACTCTGCTTGTAGACATGGGCATCCTTGCGGTTCAGCAGGTTGATTCCCTCGTCGTAGTGCACCTCGCCGATGTTGAAGCCGTTCTCCCAAAGGCGGCTCTTGGCATCGCGTTCGGACTGTCCCACCACCTGCGGAACATAGGCTGTGCCATAGCCCCCCTCGACACCCACATAGAGGGTGACTCCCGAACCGGCTTCGGCCATGAGTTTGCTCTTCGAGGTGATCTTCTCCCCCTTGTAGTGCTGCTCCAGGACGTAGTTGGTGGCCATGTCGGAGCGATAGATCAACTCTTTGATCTCCAGGCCGGCGATCTCGAGCATGTTCTTGGCTTGGCGTAGTGAGCGACCGGCTACATAGGGCATCGGCACCATCTTTTCGGAGAAGGAGTTGATCGTGATGTAGACTTTACGTCCGGGCTTCACCTCAACCCCCGTGGCGGGGAGCTGGGCCAGCACGATACCCCCCTCGTAGGCGGGAACGAAGAGCGAGTCGTTGACGATGAGCTCCAGGTCGTGCTTCTTGGCCAATTGCTCGGCATCCGAAAGGAGGATGCCGGTCAACTCGGGCACCGTGCGACGCGCCCCGTGGCGCGTGCCGATTCGCATGGCGAGTTGTGCCACGAGGAGCATGCCCAGGAGCAGAATCCCGATCCACAGGGCGTGGCGGAGCAACGGGTGTTGCTTGATGGCTTGCCAAAGGTGTTGATTTTTTGTTGCGTTCATCTTGGTTGGGTTTTCTGATGAATATTACAATTCGTGGTAGAAGGTGTCGCGCTCCACGGCGGTGAGCCCAGCCGCGGCGGCCATGCGCTCGATCTCCGAGATCGTCATCACCGGCTTCTGATCCTGGGCTCCGGCCATCGAGTAGATCTTGGTCGAGTCGTCGATCGTGCCATCCACGTCGTCGGCACCGTAGGCCAAGGCGAGTTCGGTGGTGGTCTTGCCATACATCACCCAGTAGGCCTTGATGTGGGGAACATTGTCCAGGAAGATGCGGCTCAAAGCCAGCATGCGCAGATCTTCGGTGATCGGTACCTCGCCGATCGAGGACATCGAGTTACCGAAGTTGCGGTATTTCAAGGGGATGAAAGCATCCAGTCCGTGGGTTTCGTCCTGCAGGTCGCGTAGACGGCGCAGGTGGTTGATGCGGTGTTCGGGCTTCTCGATGTGGCCGTAGAGGATCGTGGCATTGGTATGCAGGCCCAGGCGATGGGCCGTGCGGTGTACCTCGAACCACTCGGCCGTGGAACCCTTCTCGGGGCAGATCTGTGCACGGATCTCCTCGTCGAAGATCTCGGCACCCCCCCCGGGGATCGCCTCCATGCCCGCCTCGATGAGTCGCTGCAACCCCTCCTCGATCGTCAAACCGGCCTGGCGGATCATGTAGCTCAACTCGATGGCGGTGAAGGCCTTGATTGCCACTTGGGGCAGGATCTTCTTCACGCGGCGGATCATCTCGCAGTAGTACTCCAAGCCGTGGTCGGGGTGGACACCCCCCACGATATGTACCTCGGTGATTCCTTTCGGCTGTTGTGAGCGGGCGATCGCCTCGACCTCCTCCATCGAGTAGTCCCACATCTCGGGGCTATCCACCGGGCGGCGGTAGGAGCAGAATCGGCAGTTGAAGACGCAACGATTCGTGGGCTCGATGTGGAAATTGCGGTTGTAGAAGAGTTTGCGGCCGTTCATGCGGTAGCGCACCGTCGTGGCCAATTCGCCCAGCAGGGCCAGCGGTGCTTCGTGCCAAAGCAGGAGGGCCTCTTCGGGCGAGATGCGCTCTGCGGCGCGTATCTTTTGAGCAATGGATTCGATCGTTTGCATCATTTCGGGGCTTTTTGGTAGAGGTAGACGGCAATGCCGAGGTAGATCAGGTTGGGGATCCATACGGCGACATAGGGGGGCAGGGCTCCTCCCTTGGCAAACTCCTCGAAGAAGCGATTGAAGAGGATGTATGAGAAGCAGAGGGCCGTACCGATACCGATGTGCAGGCCCGTACCGCCGCGCACCTTGCGCGAGGAGAGCGAGACTCCGATCAGCGTCAGAATAAAGGTTGCTGCGGGGTAGGCAAAGCGCGATTGCTGCTCCACCTGGATGATCGCGATGTCGTCCGATCCTTTCGCCTTCTGTTGATCCAGGAAGTCGTTCAACTCGGAGATGGTCATCGTCTTGATGAGCTCCTTCACGCGTCCCAACTCATTGATGTCGAGGTTTAGGAGCGTGTCGAGGTTGCGGTGCTGCGAGAAGAGTTCTCGGCCCAGGGAGTCGCGCGAACGCAACGTATAGCGCGAGGCGGTCCAACGACGGCTCTCGGGGTCGAACTTGGCATCAGCGGCCTCGAGGCTTTGGGTGATGGAGCGCTCTTCGTAACGCTCCAGGACGAAGAAGCGGGCCTGGTTGCTGTTCTTCGAGAAGTCACGGATGTAGAGGAAGGTGCCCGGCTCGATCTGACGATAGATGTGGCGGTCGAATTGGAAATTTTGGCGTTTTTTGCGGTACTGCATCTCGAAATCCACCAGCGTGCGCTGGGTGTAGGGGATTACCCAGAGGCTCAGGGCCAAAGAGAGCGACGAAATGGCGAGGGCTCCCAGGAAGTAGGGCCACATCAGCCGTCGGAAACTCATGCCGCCCGAGAGCATGGCCACGATCTCGGTCTGATAGGCCAACTTCGAGGTGAAGAAGATGCAGGCGATGAAGGTGAAGAGTCCGCTGAACTGGTTGATAAAGAAGGGGATGAAGTTGAGGTAGTAGTCGAAGATGACGGCCTTCAGCGGGGCCTTCAACTCCGTAAAGTCGTCCACCTTCTCCACATAGTCGAACACCACGACGATCACGATGATCATCGCAATGGCGAAGAAGTAGGTTCCGAGGAACTTGCGGAATATGTAACGGTCGAGAATCTTAAACCCCGGCCAGCGGAAATTTTTCATGGGCTTCGTATGTTAGTTTCGGGATCGGATCATCGGCGTTCGACCACTGACCTCCCCCTCTTGCGTTTACAATCGGCGTTGCATCTTTTGCACGGCCTGCTCTTTCCAACTCTTGAAGTCGCCGGCCAGGATGTGGGCGCGGGCGGTCTTCACCAAGCGGAGGTAGAAGGCGATGTTGTGTAGCGAGGCGATCTGCGCAGCCATCATCTCCTGGCAGACACACAGGTGGTGCAGGTAGGCCTTCGAGTAGTGGGTGTCGACAAAGGCTGTGCCCTCGGGGTCGATGGGCGAGAAGTCGTCCTCCCACTTCTTGTTGCGGATGTTGATCGTCCCCTCCCAGGTGAAGAGTTGTCCGTTGCGGCCGTTGCGCGTGGGCATCACACAATCGAACATATCGACTCCGCGGTCAATGGCCTCCAGAATATTCCACGGCGTGCCCACCCCCATCAGGTAGCGGGGCTTGTGCTCGGGCAGAACGGCATTGACCACCTCGATCATCTCGTACATGACGTCGGTCGGCTCCCCCACGGCCAGACCGCCGATGGCATAGCCGTCGGCATCGTACTGTTGCACCGCCTCGGCCGACTTGGCTCTCAGATCGGGGTAGGTACACCCCTGCACGATGGGGAAGAGCGACTGGTAGTGGCCGTACTTGGGCGTGGTCTGGTGGTAGCGGTTGAAGCAGCGATCGAGCCAGCGCAGGGTCAGGTCGAGCGACTTCGAGGCATACTCGCGCGGAGCATCCCCCGGGGGGCACTCGTCGAAGGCCATCATGATGTCGGCGCCGATCGTGCGCTCGGTGTCGATCACGCTCTCGGGCGTGAAGAGGTGTTTTGAGCCGTCGATGTGCGAGCGGAAGTGGCACCCCTCCTCCTTGAGTTTGCGGCAGCCGGCCAGCGAGAAGACCTGGAAGCCTCCGCTGTCGGTGAGCATGGGCCCCTCCCAGGTCGAAAAGCGGTGTACACCCCCCGCCTTCTCGATGATCTCCATGCCGGGGCGGAGGTAGAGGTGGTAGGTGTTGGCCAGGATGATCTCGGCCTTGGCCTCCTCCTTCACATCGCGGTGGAAGATGCCCTTCACGGCCGCCGCCGTGCCCACGGGCATGAATATCGGGGTCTCGATCACACCATGGTCGGTCGTGATGCGCCCGGCACGCGCCTTCGAGGCGGGGTCTTTATGTTGCAACTCAAATTTCATAACGCTACTTTATCTTGCAAAGGTACAAAATAATTCACGATTCACAATTATTTTCTTTGTCGTTAGGTAATATTCCCTACGATTATTCCGGTGCGTCAGCCTAATTGTGAATCGTGCATTGTGAATTGTGAATTGCGACCCCCCCCCCTCAAAAACGGCCGAACCGCGAAGAGTCCGGCCGATGTGGGATAAGATGAGGTTAATTCCCTCCGTTACCCCTGGGAGGACCGCTCAGGTTGCCGCCTCCGATGCTGGGGATATCTCCCAAGGGATCCTCCTCCAAGGCTTTGGCATCGATCTCGGGCAGATCCTCGATAAACTCTTGGAAATAGAGAAAAAATTCACCCTCAAAATAGTTGAATTTCTTGGCCTTTTCGGTCACCTCAAATTTCAGATTTTTGCGAATCAACGATTCGAGCGTGGCGATTTGCTCAGGTTGGATCACATAATCCTTGGATATCCGATAATAAGTCGATGTTTCCAATATATCCCCCTCAGAATTAACCACTATATATAGAATAATAAAGTGTTTGTGATGGGTTGTCAACTCTTGTTTAGAAAATGCAGAACGCATGGCTTTATGGAGGGGACGATAATAATACTCACGCGGAATGATAATGTCTGCCACCTCCTCCATTTTGGAAGAATATACCACCGGGGTTCCATTGGCATATTGACTGCCACCCATTCGGAAATTCTTCTCGTCTTCAAGAATCACTCCGACCTTGCCCATTTGTTCCATGATGGCCGCTTTTTTGATATCAACTTTATAGGTGGTCTCCCCGATTCGAATTAGCATACCGTGCTTGTAATCAGAAAACTGCATCTGAGAAAAGGTGGTATGGGAGTATAGTAATATTGCTAAAACGAATAATATCTTTCTCAAAAGAAATTTAGTTTTCATCGGCGGAAATATTTAGTAACATCTGCAAGTTACGAAGAAAAGGCGAAAAATACAAATCCCAAAGTGGGAAAAATGGCAAAAGCGCACAATGCTCAATTCAAAATACTGAATTATAATCGTGAATCCTGCATCGAAATAATTCCTCATTCCTCACTCCGAATTCCTAATTATTTTGTATCTTTGCCTTTCAATAGATGAAAGAGTCATGACAAATCTGTTCGATACCTTGTTGCTGCACTACGGTTGGGAGGGGTTGGCCCTGTGTGGATTGCTCCTGCTGCTCTTTTTTGTACAGCTCTACTACTATGTTTTTGTCTACGGAGCCCTGCCCGGCTACAAAGCCTCGCGCAAGCAGGCCCGCCTGGAGAAGGAGCCCCCGATCTCGGTGGTAATTGCCATGTTTGCCGAGGATTACGACTTTGTGGAGCACCGCCTGCCTCTCTTTTTGGCGCAGCAGCAGGTGGTCTTCGAGGTGGTGATCGTCTATGTCGGCTCCGACGGCGACTTCTTCGAGGATCTGCAGCGCATCCGTCAGAGTTTCCCGCAGGTGGTGGTGACCAAGATTGAACTCAACCCCCGCTTCCCGATCTCGCCGAAGATGGCCCTCAATGTGGGGATCAAGTCGGCCCACTACGAGCATGTGATCTTCTCGACGACCGATGTGGTTCCCACCTCGGATCGCTGGTTGGCCCTCATGGCCAAGGGCTTCACGCGCGGGGAGGTGGTGATCGGCTATTGCGGCATGGAGGAGTCGGTGCCCCTTCCCACCGAGGAGGAGTATGCGGCTCCGAACCGTCCGGGCAAGGTGGCGGGCTATCTGATCCGCACCTCGCGCATGATGTCGTCGGTCAATTGGCTCTCGGCCGCCGTCAAGGGGGAGCCCTATCGAGGGATCCGTCATGCGGTGGGCATTACGAAGAAGAGTTATTATGCCACCTCGAACGGTTTCGGCTACCTGAATATGAATATCGGCGAAGACGACCTCTTCCTGCAGAAGATCCTCACGCGCGACAATGTGGCCGTGGTACTCTCGCCCCGTGCTACCCTGCGCGAAAAGATGTGGGGAGGCATGAGGTGGTGGGTCGACCAGCAGCGTTACTACGGGGCTACGCGCCGCTTCTATCCGCATCGCGTGGCCGCCTTCGAGGGGTGGGAACTTGGCAGTCGTGTGCTCTTCCTGTTGGGCGTGGTCATCGCGCTTCTCTTCCTCCCGCTCGAATTGAAGTTGGGTGCCCTTGCCTTGCTCTTGTTCCGTTACCTCTTTGTTGCCCTCGAGGTGCGCCGCATCGGCCAGCGCCTGGGTGAAAAATACCTCTGGCGCCACTACTATCTCTACGACCTTTGGAGCCCCGTGCAGTCGCTTTGGGTGAAGATCTTGTTGCAACGTAAGGATGCGCGCGTATGGAGATAGCAGACTATATTGTGGCCGATGATAAACGGCTCGTGGAGTTGGTCTTGTCGGGGGATAATCACGCCTTCGAACACCTCTTCAACCGCTATCGCGATGCCATCGGTCGTCTGCTTCAGCAGCGTCTGGGGACTACCTCGGCTTCGCCGGAGGATGCCGAAGATCTCTTGCAGGAGACCTTCATCAAGGTCTATATCAACCTGCATCGCTACTCGTCCGACTACACCTTCGGCCAGTGGCTCTATACCATTGCTCGCAACACCTTCATCGACTTTGTGCGTCGTCGTTCGGAGGATATGCCCATCGACGATCGCTTTCTGGCCCCCGCCTCGACGGCGCCGAATCCCGAGGAGAGTGTCATCAACCTCCAGCAGCGTCACCAGATCGAACACTACCTGGGTCGCCTTACGCCTCGTTATCGTCGCCTCTTCGAGTTGCGCTTCTACGATGAATACTCCTACGAGGAGATTGCCGAGAAACTTGCTCTGCCCTTGGGAACGGTCAAGACCGGCATCCACCGCATGCGCGAGCAGATGTGCCGCCTGATTGCCGAGGGCGAGGAGGTATAATCAAGGGGTGGGTTGTGCCCGAAAAACAAAAACGGGGTCTGTCACTTTGGTGGCAGACCCCGATTCGGTTGAAAAGGCGGGTTATCGAATCAGATTCATAAACTCCTCGCGGGTGCGTGGATCTTTGAGGAAGATACCCGTGAAGGCCGAGGTGGTGGTCGACGAGCCCTGTTTCTCCACCCCACGCATCTGCATGCACATGTGGCTTGCCTCGATTACCACGGCGACACCCATTGGATTGAGGGCCTCCTGGATGCAGTCGCGGATCTGTACCGTGAGGCGCTCCTGCACCTGCAAACGACGGGCGTAGCACTCCACCACGCGGGCCACCTTCGAGAGCCCTGTGATCTGTCCGTTGGGAATGTAGGCCACATGGGCTTTGCCGTAGAAGGGCAGCATGTGGTGTTCACAGAGCGAGTAGAGTTGGATATCCTTGACCAACACCATCTGCTTGTACTCCTCCTTGAACATGGCCGAGCGCAGAATCTCGTGCGGATCTTGGGTGTATCCGCGCGTCAGGAAGGCCATCGCCTTGGCGATGCGCTCGGGACTCTTCAATAGCCCCTCGCGCTGGGGATCTTCGCCCAGCAGGGTGAGGATCTCGCGGTAGTGGCCGGCCAACTTTTCGATGCGCTCGGAGTCGTAGCACTCTTCGCGCGTGTAGAGTTTCGTTTCCATAGGAGCAAAGGTAGCCTTTATTTGTGATTCACCAAAAAATCAACCAACTTTCTCACGGCGCGTCCGCGGTGCGAGATGGCATTCTTCTCCTCCGCCGTCATCTCTGCGAAACTGCACGAAGAGCCCTCGGGAAGGAAGAGCGGGTCGTAGCCGAATCCCTCGGTGCCGTTCTCCTTGGTGTCGATCACACCTTCGACGATCCCTTCGAAGAGGTGCTCTTTACCCCCAAGAATCAGGGCAATGACCGTGCGGAAGCGGGCCTGACGATTGGTTTTGCCCTCCAAGTTTTTCAGGAGTAGGCGGTTGTTGGCAGCAAAGTCATGGCCGTCGGTGGCGTAGCGTGCCGAGTGTACCCCCGGAGCACCGCCCAACGCCTCAACCTCGAGGCCCGTGTCGTCGGCAAAGCAGTCCAACCCGGTACGCTCGTACAGATAGCGAGCTTTTTGTAGGGCATTTCCTTCGAGGGTGGGGCTATCCTCGGGAATCTCCTCCGTGATACCTACCTCGCGCGGGGTTACCAATTCAAAGCCGGGGCCCAATACGGCCGAGACCTCCTGCAATTTGTGCTTGTTGTTGGTGGCAAAGATAATCTTCATACCTGATTGTCGCTAAAAATTCTATTGTGCCTCGAGGAGCTCCAGGCGGTGGTCGGTGGCGATCTTGTCGATGATGGCCTTCACCACGGTGTCGATCTCCGAGCCGTCGGCGTAGTCGGCCGGGCAGACATGGTTCACACGGTTGTCGCGAATCAGCGAACTCATCTCCTTGCGAGCCCCCTTTTGGTCGGGGTTGTAGACGGCAATCGAGTGGCCACCGAAGTTCTTAACCAAACGCATGCAGGGGATGTCGGTCGTTCCGTCACCCACATAGATCATACGCTTGAAGGGGACGGGGCGTTTCTCCTCTTCGATGTAGGTGTTCACCTGCTTGCTGTCGTAGACCGACTCCACCCCCTTGTTGATCTTGAAGATGAACTGCGTCTTGTTGGTGTAGTTTACAGCCACGGCAGGCCAATAGGCGATACCGTCGATGTCGTAGAGGAACGAGCAGGCGTAGATCTTGCGAAATTCGTGGGCGATTTCGGTCCCCTCGATGATCTCCTTCAAGCCCGAGGAGTTGATGTAGTGGACCAATTCAATCCCCTTTTCTGCGGCGTAGCGGTTCATGCGGTCGAACCATCCCTTCACCCCGTTGTAGAGTTGCACCTTGCGACCCGACTCCTGGAAGGCCTCGCGCCGTAGCGACAGGCCCGTGGCGCGCGCCTCGTGAACCATCTTGGCCATGTAGGTCAGAATCCCATCGGCATCCTGCTGCTCGGCCAGCGAGTTGGCATCGTGCCAAAACTCCTTGTTGCTCTTTCCAATGGCCGGAATAAAGTCGAATTCCTGCATGTTGCCCGGCGCCAACGTGCCGTCAAAGTCGTAGATCAGGGCTACGGAGATCTTTTCGTGGGTAGACATAGTGTTATCGCTCTTGCTTATTGCTCGTTATCAATATTCAAAGATAGTAAAAACTTTTTGGATTTGAAAGCCGGATGGGCGATTCGCAGGATAAATAAAGTGAAATCCTTGCTTGGATAGGTCTTTTTATTTTTAACTGATTGATTTTCAGTGTTAGTTTTTACGAAAATTGCGAAATCCTACATAGAAGACTACATAAGGGTTATTATTAGACCAACTAACAGCGAACACAATAGCGGACAATGCACTTAAAAGGAAAGCACTGAAAGCAAGCATCTTTCAAAGATACATTGTGAATAAAGAAAGAGGCGTATGCTATGGACTACACAAAGCCCTGCATACGCCTGAATCTTTTCATTGCATCTATTAGTTGTCGATTTGTTTCAATTCTCCATCGTAGAAGTAGAGATAAGTCTTGTAGTTATAGACCCACACAGAAGACACGCCCCACTTTGTCGTAGTATTGTATTTGTCGTGCGGGCTACCCCATGATAACCTACACATCTCTTCGGTCATACCAATAGCCACTTTCCGATCTGCAATCATATTGCCAAAGGCATCTCCATATTTCTCGATAAGTCTTGCTCGGCGAAGACGCATTTCTTGCTCATACTTGCGCTTTTGCTCTTCGTCTGCTATTCTGAATTCTTCACCATTGTTAATAATTTCCGTTTTTAATCTTTCATTAACGGCAAGAATGTTTTGTCTAAAGTTTTCAATCTCTTGCCTCGGGAATATCTTTGCTTCATCACTTAAATAGTATCCAAAGGGCATGTAATATCTTTCTCTGGAAACACCATCAGTTCTACCTCCAACATAAATATTTAGTTTCCCAAAATCGCTTGCATTTCTACTTCGCTTTTGCGAAGTAATTTCAAGGTGGAATCGCTGGCTGTTGTATTCGAATAGACCATATAATTTCTTGTCACTAACTATTATGTCGATACATTTCACCCAATTAAGATCCGGAAATGAAAATTTCTCAATTTTGCCCAACGACCTTTCATGGGGCATTGTATAGCCTTCGTATTTTGCGATATACTCAGTGAGGTATTTATCCCATACAAAAGTACTTTTAAGCATTTTACCTGACACTGCATCATTAAAACCATTCTTCCCGAATACAAGCAACACATCTTTGCCTTTGATATCATTGCATAATTGTTCATAGAAAGGAATAGAAATACTAACTAGACTTTCAATATCTCCAAACTGATAAATGTCGTGATGCCCATCCCGAGATTCTACAATTTCTTTAATCGTATCCGTTTTGATGAGCTTTTTCCCTCTGAATTGTTGCGATATTCTATAGTTGGCTTTTTCGATTTGGCGGCGGTATCTGTAGTCACGATCAACAGTTGGAATCAAAAAAGATTCATGTGCATCATTGGTCAATAAGTAGATAGGATATTTGTAACGCTCTTTCTTTATAGCATTATCTATCAATACTTCTTCTTCAAATTTGGCAATTGAATGAAGACGGTTTGCATAGTCAGTGTACCACCGTTTAAATACTTCGTCTACACCCATATATAAACTATCGTTCGGAATACATACATAGTTGTTGGTAGATTGTGTATCGTTACGCGAGGTATTATCTCCAAAAAAGTCCTCTTCCGAGACTTCGGGCGAAGCAAAGCCAATTTGATCTAATAATTCTGATAACTGCTCTTTAAAGCGTATAATACGAGTAACCTCATAATATCCTTGAGGCATTTTCTTTATGGTATATGTTTTTTTGTTGTGGTCAATGCAAGGATAGATAAACTCTGCATATGCCGCCTCATTACCATTGACAATAGTATAAAATCCTTCGTCTGTTGCCACATACAATTTCATGCCTACAATATTTTCAAGTGCATTATATCGATGTTCAGCGTATTCCCACACAATACTATCCGTGGCTATAAAATAATTATTAACATCTTGCTTTTCCACAGTTTGCAAATTCGTTTTTTGGGCTTGTTCGTGTAACTGTTCCGAACCTACTATGTTCAATTGTGCATAGCTGGTTGCTGTAAGGCTTAAAGTAGCACATACTAATAATAACCTCTTCATATTAGATTTGTTTAGCTTCCCGCATCAGCTCCTCAGCGGTAATTTTTACATAAACAGAAAGTGTGGAGCTGACTT
>CAJGDL010000021.1 GCA_904502075.1 uncultured Alistipes sp. | reverse complement strand
TTCTGGAAGGCGCAAGGCAGAGCGATGTCGCACTTCACCGACCAAGCCTTCTTACCGGGGGTAAACTTGGCAGCCTCGGGGAACTTGGTAGCCATATCCTCTACCTTGTTGCGGTTCGAGGAGCGCATTACGAGCATGTAGTCTATCATCTCCTTGGTAATACCACCGGGGATCTCGCAAACACCGTCGGGACCCGAGATAGCAACCACCTTGGCACCCAACTCAACGGCCTTCTGCGAAGCACCCCAAGCTACGTTACCGAAGCCCGAAACAGCCACGGTCTTGCCCTTGATGTCCTTACCGGCCTTGGCCAACATGTGCTCAACGAAGTAGAGGGCACCGTAACCGGTAGCCTCGGGACGAAGGATCGAACCACCCCACGTCATACCCTTACCGGTCAATACGCCGGTGTGGTACTTGCGAGCGAGCTTCTGATACATACCGTTCAGGAAGCCGATCTCACGACCACCAACACCTACGTCACCTGCGGGAACGTCGGTATCTACACCGATGTTGTTCCAGAGCTCCTGCATGAAGGCCTGGCAGAAACGCATGATCTCAGCATCCGACTTACCTACGGGGTTGAAGTCGGCACCACCCTTGGCACCACCCATCGGGAGGGTCGTCAGGGCGTTCTTAAAGGTCTGCTCGAAACCGAGGAACTTCAGCATCGAGGGGTTCACAGCGGGGTGGAAACGCAAACCGCCCTTGTAGGGACCGATGGCGCTGTTGAACTGTACGCGGTAGCCGAGGTTGGTCTGCACCTCACCCTGGTCGTCAACCCACGTTACACGGAACGTGAAGATACGATCGGGCTCCACGATACGCTCAACGATCTTAGCCTTCTCAAACTCGGGGTGCTGGTTGTAAACCTCCTCGATCGACTCCAACACCTCCTGCACTGCCTGCAGGTACTCGCTCTCGCCCGGGTGCTTAAGCTCGAGCGCAGCCATAATCTTTTTTACTTCCATAGTAGTTTTTTAAAAAGTTTTAAGTTAAGGTAAACTATTTATTCTTACCGATTTTTCTTGTTCACACAATATCTCCTACAAATGTAGTGTTTATTTTTCGATTTTTCACCCTTTTTTACAATTTTTTTTCACCAAACGGTTTTTCCGCCATTTTTTCGAAACATTCTCGAAAGCCAACCCTCGAAATCGAAATATTTTTATTATCTTTGCCTAAACGTAGACGAACGTAGGAAACGTAGCATGAGAAGACGAGGGATTCTCGCCCGCAGCGAGCCCAAAATCCCTCTTTGATCCGATGTAGAGCATGGACAACCGAAAATATACGCTTCAAGAGGTAACGAGTACCTCGGACGACCGCGCCTTTTTTGATGTGGTTGATCGCATCTATGCCGGCAACCCCTGTTGGGTGCGCCCAATCGACGACTCGATCCGCAAGATTTTCGACCCTGCAACCAATCCGCTCTTCCGCGAGGGCGAGGCGATTCGCTGGATCGCCCGCGACCACACCGGGCAGGTGGTGGGCCGCATCGCAGCCTTCTACAACCGCGAGCAGGCCGCCTTGGAGGAGCAGCCTACGGGTGGCTGCGGCTTCTTCGAGGCGATCGACGACCAAGAGGTGGCCGATCTACTCTTCGACGCAGCCCGCGAGTGGCTCCGCGCACGCGGCATGGAGGCGATGGACGGCCCGATCAACTTCGGGTCACGCGACTCCTTCTGGGGGCTTCTGGTGCAGGGCTTCGAGTTTCAGCCCCTGTTCGAAAACCCCTACAACCCACCCTACTACAAGGCGTTGTTCGAAAACTACGGATTTAAAAACTATTTCAACCAGCACACCTACCTGCGCGAGATCAATGTAGGGCACCTCAGCGACTCGGTCTACGAGCGCGTGAAACGCCTGCAGGAGAATCCCGAATATCGCTTCACCCACATCTCGAAAAAACACCTCGACACCCTAACCGAAGATTTCCGCACCGTATATAATAAGGCGTGGGCCAACTTCTCGGGGGTGAAGACGATGTCGGCCGAGCAGGCGCAAAAGATCATGAACTCGCTGCGCCCGATCATCGACGAGAAACTCATCTATTTCGCCTACCACAACGACGAGCCGATCGGCTTCTTCATCATGATCCCCGACCTAAACCGCATCATCGGCGACTTCCACGGCAAGCTGAACTGGTGGAACAAACTGCGCCTGATGTGGGCCCTGAAGGTGAGCCGCAAAGCCGACCGCGCCTTTGGTCTGATCTTCGGGGTTTCGCCCGAATACCACGGCAAGGGGGTCGAATCGGGCATGATCTACGCCTTCGAGCAGGAGGTGAAAAAACTCCCCTACAAGAGCCTGGAGTTGGCCTGGATCGGCGACTTCAATCCGGTGATGATGCGCATGGTCGAGAGCTATGTCTGCGCCTCGAGACACAAGATGCACACCACCTACCGCTACCTCTTCGACCGCGAAAAGGAGTTCAAACGCTGCCCGAGCCTTCGACGTAAACGCAGCGAATAGCCCACTCAAAAATCGAATACTTAAAACTTAAAACTACCTAATACACATGAAAACAACCGCTTTTACCAAGTATCACATCGCCAACGGGGCGAAGATGGCCGAATTTGCCGGCTACAACATGCCCATTGAGTTCTCGGGCATCAACGACGAGCACCTCTGCGTGCGCAACAACGCCGGAGTCTTCGACGTAAGCCACATGGGTGAGATTTGGGTGAAGGGTCCCAAGGCTCTCGACCTGCTGCAGCGCATCACCTCGAACAATGTAGCCCTGCTCTTCGACGGCAAGGTGCAGTATTCGTGCATGCCCAACGGCAAGGGAGGTATCGTGGACGACATTCTGGTCTATCGCGTGAATGCCGAGTGCTACCTGCTGGTAGTCAATGCCGCCAACGTAGAGAAAGATTGGAACCACATCTGCGCCGAGGGTGCCAAGATGGGCATGGAGGCCGGCCACGGCAAGGAGCTCTACAACGCCTCGGACGAGATCTGCCAGCTCGCCGTACAGGGCCCTAACGCCATGAAGATCGTACAGAAGATGTGCGCCGAACCGGTGGAAGATATGGAGTACTACACCTTTAAGAAGATGCCCGTAGCGGGTATCGATGCCATCCTCTCGATCACGGGTTACACGGGAGCCGGTGGTTGCGAGATCTATGTGGCCAACGAGGATGCCGACAAACTTTGGGAGGCTCTCTGGGCAGCCGGCAAGGAGATGGGTCTCCAAAACATCGGCCTGGGTGCCCGCGACACGCTTCGCCTGGAGAAGGGCTTCTGCCTCTACGGCAACGACATCGACGACACCACCTCGCCCATCGAGGCCGGTCTGGGTTGGATCACGAAGTTCGCCGAGGGCAAGGATTTCATCGACCGCGCCTACATGGAGAAGCAGAAGGCCGAGGGATTGCAGCGCAAGCTCGTAGGCTTCAAGATGATCGACCGCGGTATTCCGCGCCACGAGTATAAACTCACGACCCCCGAGGGTGAGGAGATCGGACACGTTACCTCGGGTACGATGTCGCCCTGCCTGAAGGTGGGCATCGGTACGGGTTATGTGAAGCCTGAGTTCGCCAAGGTGGGCACGACGATTGCCGTGGAGGTTCGCGGCCGCTACCTGAAGGCCGAGGTGGTGAAACTCCCCTTCGTATAACGGATTCCCCAAGGCGGCATCTGCTCCGCCTTCAAAAAAGTGTAGCGGATGGAGGAAGATTGATCCCCTCCATCCGCTACACTTTTACCTATTCCACACGCGCGAGCCAAAAAAATCGGTGTAATTTGCGGTTTTCTTGATTTTTTTCGTAACTTTACCAAATAGAAATCGTGTAAGCGATGCAAATCGAGGATTTGGCATTGGTCTTCACCCCACAGTTGGGGGTCAAGGGCGTGGCACACCTACTGGAGTGCTTCGGCTCGGCTTCGCGCATCTTCTCTGCCACAGAGAGCGAGTTGCGCGAGGTGGGCTCGTTGCGCGAAGAGGCGATCCGAAACCTCATCGAGCGCAACGGACTTCGTGCCGCCCGCAACGAAATGGCCTACTGCGAACGCCACGGAATCCAAATCCTCGCCTCCACCGACCCGTCCTACCCGCGTCTGCTGCGCGAAGCGAACGACTACCCCCATATATTATATGGAGTGGGCGACCTCTCGGCCCTGCAGGGGCCCTGCCTCTCGATGGTCGGCACACGCGAATACACCCCCTACGGGGAGCGAGTCTGTGGCTACCTGATCCGCGAATTGGCCGAACGCATCCCCGACCTGGTGATCGTAAGCGGCCTCGCCTTCGGCATCGACAGCATCTGCCACCGCCTGGCCTTGGAGTGTGGCATACGCACCGTGGCCGTGATTGCCAACCCGTTGCCCGAGGTAACCCCCACACAGCACAGCCACCTGGCCCGCGAGATTGTGGAGCGGGGCGGAGCCATCGTCACCGAACTCCCCTCGTCGGCCAAACAGAAGGGCAACTTCTATGTCCCTCGCAACCGCATCATTGCCGCCTTGAGCGAGGGAACGATCCTCATTGAGTCGCCGGCTTCGGGCGGTTCGCTCCTCACGGCACAATATGCCGACGGCTACAACCGCGTGGTGATGGCCACCCCGGGGCGCGTGGGCGACCGCACGGCCATCGGCCCCAACACCCTGATCCGCAACCGCAAGGCCCAAATGGTGCTCTCGGCCGAGGATGTGATTCGCGAACTGATGTGGGATCTCCACCTGGAGGGGGTGCGCGAGCGCAAAAAGGAGGAACCGATCCCCTTGACGGGTGATGAAGCGGGGCTCTTGGGCTGCTTCCGCTCGGACGATCCCCTCACCGTGGGTGAATTGCAAGAGCTCTCGTCGCTCGACATGGGCACCCTGACCGCCCTATTGATCAGCCTGGAACTGGCCGGAGCGATCCGCCAACTCCCGGGCAACCGATACGAAAAATTACGCCGATGAAGATGATTGACACCCATAGCCACCTCTACACCGAGGAGTTCGACGACGACCGCGATGAGGCCGTGTCCCGCGCCCGCGAGGCGGGGGTGAGTCGCCTGATCTTTCCGGCCATCGACTCCGAGAGCCACGATCGCCTGTTCGCCGCCGCACGAAGATACGCGGGCTATTGTGCGGTGATGATGGGACTGCACCCCACCTCCGTGAACGACAATCCGCGCTGGCGCGAGGAACTTGAAATCGTGGAGCGCACCCTCACCCAGGCCCCTCCCGAGGGGATCGACCGCTTTGTGGCGGTGGGCGAGATCGGATTGGACTTCTACTGGAGCCGCGACTTTGTGGCCGAGCAGACCGAGGCCTTTGTTTTTCAACTGCGGCTGGCGGCCCGCCTGGGACTTCCGGTGGCTATCCACACGCGCGATGCGTGGGGCGAGATGGTGGAGATTTTGACCCAAGAGAGCCGGGCCGCACGGGAGCGCGGCGAGGAGTTGCGCGGCGTACTGCACGCCTACTCCGACCGCATCGAGACCTACCGTACGCTACGCGAGGTGGGCCGTTTCAAATTCGGCATCGGGGGTGTGGTTACCTTCAAAAAGAGCCCGCTGGCGGAGGTGGTGCGCGAAATGGAGCTCGAGGATCTGCTCCTGGAGACCGATTGTCCCTACCTCACCCCTGCACCTTTTCGCGGAAAACGCAACGAATCGGGATATATTTCGTATATTTGCCACAAGATTGCCGAGTTAAAGGGAGTCGAGGCCGAAGAGGTGGCTCGCATCACGACGAAGAACGCCGATGCACTCTTTGGCCTCGGGATGGAGCACTAAGCAACCTCCGACCCGAAAAGAGGAGACGACTACGACCTAAAAACAAAAACCTAAATAGAGAGAAAATGAAAACCAAAAACTGGAAATGGCTTCTCGTGCTGCCGCTACTGTGGTCGGCCTTGGAGACCAACGCACAAGAGGAGGGCCCGATCAACATCAAGGCCGAGGCGCGCATCGGCTGGCAGTACGACCAGCTGGATGGAGTGCAGCGTCCCGACAACTCGGGCTTCAAGGGTCGCTATCTGAACCTCATTATCGACGGACAAATCTCCGAGAAGTTCAACTACGCCTATCGTCAGCGTCTGAACAGCAGCCAAAAGGACAACACATTCTTCGACGCCACCGACTGGCTCTGGCTCAACTTCCAAGCCACCAAGAATTGGGGTATCTCGGCCGGTAAGCAGGTGGTGATGATCGGTGGTTTCGAGTACGACCGCAACCCCACCGACATCTACTTTGCCTCGGAGTATTGGAACAACATCGACTGCTTCCAATTCGGAGCCAGCATCACCTACACGGGCAACGAGGGCAACCACAAGATCACGGCCCAGGCCTGTCAGAGCCCCTTCCGCAAGGCCGATCCCGACCACAACCTCTACGCCTATAACCTCTATTGGTGGATGAACGAAGATTGGTACTCGGGTATGCACTCGCTCAACGCCTCGGAGTACCGCCACGGCGAATACATCTTCTACGTCACACTCGGTAACCAATTCCAGTGGGGCAATGCCACCCTGCAGGTGGACTACATGGATCGCTTCACCAACATAGACAACCTCGGCGAAAACTTCTCGCTCATCGGCGAGTTCTCCTACCTGATTGCCGATCGCGTGAACCTCTTCGCCCGCGCCACCTACGACAAGTGCAGCGCAGACTTCACCCCCATGGCCGACCTCTGCGTCATGCCCGGCACGGATCTGACGCGCGTGGGTGGAGGTATCGAGTACTACCCCTTGGGAGGCCGCGGCAACCGCTCGATCCGTCTGCATGCCGCCTGCAGCTACACCTTCGGCACCAACCCCAACCCCGTTGGTACGGCCCTCAACAAGCAGACCTTCATCGACTTTGGTCTGACCTGGCGCCTCAATGTGCTGAATGCCATCAAGCAGGTCTTCAAGCCGAACAAGAAAAATGACTAAACCTACTTACCAACCAAAACACATCGCACTATGAACCAACCAAACGAAGAGAAGAAGGGCCTTTGGAAATATATCCCCACGGGTATCCCCTGCTTGGTAATTGTCATCGGCCTGTTCAGTTACATCGGCTCCGAGATGGGCGTTGCCAACATGCTCAACACGATCATGAAGACAGGCCACGACCTGCTCCTCAATACGGTCTTCTACCTGATGTCTATCTGCGTGATCACGGGAGCCATCGGCCGTCTGTTTGTGGAGTTCGGCGTAGTCAAGTTGCTCGAGAAGCTCCTCCGCCCCTTCATGAAGCCCCTCTTTAACCTGCCGGGTGTCGCCTCGCTGGGTGCCGTGATGACCTTCCTGTCGGACAATCCGGCCATCATCTCCCTCTCGCAGGACCACGGCTTCGCCTCCTATTTCAAAAAGTATCAGTTTATCTCGCTCACCAACTTCGGTACGGCCTTCGGTATGGGTCTGCTGGTGATCGTCTTCATGGTGGGCCAAGGCTACTTCATCGAACCCTTCATCGGTTTCTTCGGTGCCTTCTGCGGCTGCATCGTCTCGACGCGCTTCATGCAATACTTCGTGGTGAAGAACTACCCCCAATTCAAAGAGGAGTACGAGCGTCCGCAGAACGAGATCCGCTCCGACAACTCGGAGTTCCGTCAGGAGAAGTCGCTCTTCCTGCGCATCTTGAACTCGCTGCTCGATGGAGGTAAGACGGGTGTGGATGTGGGTATCGCCATCATCCCGGGCGTGCTGATCATCTCGTCGCTGGTGATGATTCTCACCTTCGGTCCCTCGGAGGTCGCTGCCGACGGTGCCGCCGTCTATACGGGTGGAGCCTACCAGGGCGTGGAGTTGCTGCCGTGGCTCGCCGCCAAGGTCAATTTCCTCTTCGAGTGGCTCTTCGGCTTCCATGATCCCCACCTGATCGCCTTCCCGATCACGGCATTGGGTGCCGTGGGTGCCGCCTTGAGCTTGATCCCGAACTTTGCCGCCCAGGGCTGGCTCGATGGCAACGCCATTGCCGTCTTCACGGCCATCGGCATGTGCTGGAGCGGTTACTTGAGCACCCATACGGCCATGCTCGACTCGATGGGCTACCGCGAACTGACCTCCAAGGCGATCCTCTCGCACACGATCGGAGGTATCGTGGCCGCCATCATCGCTCACTGGCTCTATGTCCTCTACATGATGCTGTAGCCATCCCATTAAATGAAAGGTATCGGAGTGGGGAGGGTCCACCTCTCTCCACCCCCCCCTTCCAAAAAATGAAAATAAAACGAAACGTATGAAATCGTCCATTTTGATTATCTACACCGGAGGTACGATCGGCATGAAGACCGACGAGAAGACCGGTGCCCTGGTGCCGTTCGATTTCAGCGGCATCTACGAGGAGTTCCCCTCGATTCGCCGCCTGAACATCGACTTGGAGGTGAAGACCCTGGGGCCGATCGACTCCTCGAATGTCATCCCCACGGATTGGCACGAGTTGGCCTGCCTGATTCGCGACAACTACCACCGCTACGACGGCTTCGTGGTGCTGCATGGTACCGACACGATGTCCTACACCGCCTCGGCCTTGAGTTTCCTGCTCGAGAACCTCGCCAAGCCGGTGGTCTTCACAGGTAGCCAGATTCCGATCGGTGTCCTGCGTACCGATGGCCGCGAAAACCTCATCACCGCCCTGGAAATCGCCGCCGCAAAGGATGCCGAGGGGCGTCCCATGGTTCCCGAGGTGTCGCTCTACTTCCAAAACCGCCTCTTCCGCGCCAACCGCACCTCGAAGCGAAGTGCCGAGGCACTGAACGCCTTCCGCTCCTATAACTGCCTGCCCTTGGCCGAGGTGGGTGTGAACATCACCTACAACACGCAGGGCATCCTCAGACCCGAGGCTTCGGCCGACGAGGAGTTGAAGGTGGCCGACGGTGTGGATACCAACGTGATGGTCATCAAACTCTTCCCGGGCATCGACCGCCGCATGCTGGAGCGCATGCTCTCGACCGAAGGGTTGCGCGGCGTGGTGCTCGAGACCTACGGCGCGGGAAATGCCCCCACGGCCGAGTGGTTCCTCGAGGCCCTGGAGGAGGCGATTGGACGCGGGGTCTGCATCCTGAATGTCACCCAATGTGGCGGCGGCAAGGTCTCGATGGATATCTACGAAACGGGCCTTCGTCTGCAACGTATCGGCGTGATGAGTGGCTACGACATGACCGTCGAGGCGGCCGTCACGAAGATGATGTATGTGCTGGGCAAAAACCTGCCCCGCGAGGCAACCCTCGACCTCTTCCGCCGATCAATTCGCGGAGAATTTACAGCCTAAAGCGTTGCAAGTGTGAAAAATTTTTTCTAAATTTCGCACTGCAAAGTGGGCTTAAAATAAGCCGATTGGGCCGAAAATCGACTCAAAAAACCGGATAAGCAATTATAAGACAAATAATTGCGAGTCCCGTTTGAGCGTAAATTATAGAGCCGTCCCGATCGGACGAAAAGGGCCGAAAAAACACCATTGCCTCCCGAAATCGAGAAAAAGGGGAAGACAAAATGTGAAATTTTTGTTACAAGCCGATTTTTTTGACCGAGAGTAAAACCGACGAACAATTAACTAAAACAATAACAAACAAACTAATTCATTAAACAACAAAAAAACTATGAAAAAACTGTTTTTGATGCTCGCAGTTGCCGCCTTCACGTTCGGCGCTGCTAACGTAATCGCACAGGAGCCCGCAGCCGAGGCCGCCGCTCCCGCAACGGAAGAGGTAGCTGCTCCCGCAGAGGAGGCTGTTGCCGCAGAGGAGGAGACCGCCCTGGAGGGTGAGTCGATGCACCAGATCCTGATGCAGAAGTTCCTCGAAGGTGGTTGGGAGTGGATGCTTCCCGTATTGTTCTGCTTGGTTGCCGGTTTGGCCATCGCCATCGAGCGTATTCTCTACCTCACCCTGTCGACCATCAACAACAAGAAGTTCATTGCCCAGATCGAGGAGGCTCTGAAGAACGGTGGCATCGAGGCTACCAAGGAGGTTGCTCGTGGCAAGCGCGGTCCCGTGGCTTCGATCTACTACCAGGGTCTGGATCGCTACAACCAGGGTCTGGACGCTGTTGAGAAGGCCGTTGTATCGTACGGTTCGGTTCAGACGGGTCAGCTCGAGGCTAACCTCTCGTGGATCGGTCTGTTCATCGCTTTGGCTCCTATGTTGGGCTTCATGGGTACGGTAGTAGGTATGATCGGTGCATTCGACGCCATCCAGGCTGCCGGTGATATCAGCCCGACGCTCGTTGCCGGTGGTATCAAGGTCGCTCTGTTGACCACCCTGATGGGTCTTATCGCTGCCGTTATTCTGCAGATCTTCTACAACTACATCATCGCCAAGATCGACTCGCTGGTGAACCAGATGGAGGATGCCTCGATCACGCTGACCGACATCTTGACGGCTTACAAGAAGTAATTTATTAAACGTGTAGATTGAAGATGAAAAAATTTGTTAATATTCTGCTTGTAACGCTGCTGGTGATTACGGTAGGACTCACGTTCTATGCCGTATTTGCCTCGCCGGAGAGCAAGAACGCTGCTGTCAGCCTGAACCTCATCTGGGGTTACGCTCTGCTGGCAAGCGCCGTTATTGCCGCTTTGGCCTGCGCTACGTGGGGTCTCTTGAAGAGCCCGGCAGGCTTGAAGGGCGCGCTGCTTTCGCTGCTGCTCATCGCTGCCGTAATCGTTATCTCCTATTTCGTAGCCTCGGGCAACGATTTCAAGATCGTAAACCTCGACACGGGCGGTTACTTCGAGCACTGGGAGACTGTATTGGCTGATGCCAGCATCCTGGTTGCCTACGTTGCCGGTGCAGGTGCCGTTCTTTCGGCTATCTACTCGGAGGTTGCCAACACGCTCAAATAAAGTAAACAACTATGCCGTCAAACAAAAGAAAAGTACCCGAAGTCAACAGTAGCTCGCAGGCGGATATCGCCTTCTCGCTTCTGATTTTCTTCCTGGTGGCTACCACGATGAACGTGGACACGGGTCTGGCGCGTATGCTGCCCCCCATGCCCCCCGAAGACCAGAAGCAGGAGGACGTCAAGGTGAAGGAGCGCAACATGCTTCTCGTCTTGGTGAACGGTGCCGGCCAAATCATGGCAGGTGCCCCCGGCAAGCAGGCCCTCGTGGACTTCCGTCAGCTGAAGGATATGACCAAGGAGTTCGTTCTGAACCCCATGGACGACGAGAACCTTCCCGAGAAAAAGGAGAAGGAGATCGACCTTCCGGGCGGAGGCAAGTGGGTTTACCCCGTGAGCGAAGGCGTTGTATCGTTGCAGACCACGCGCGATACGGGCTATCAGATTTATATCATGGTACAGAACGAGCTGACTCGTGCCTTCAACGAGATCCGCGACGAGGTATCCATGAAGCAGTTTAACAAGAAGTTCGCCGACCTGACCGACGAGGAGAACAAGGCCCTTACGACCGCTGTTCCCTTGAAGATTTCGGAGGCCGAGCCTCGTCAAGTAGGAAGAAAGTAGTCATGGCAGTAATGAAGAAAAAGGGTAACAAAGAGTTGCCCGCAATCTCGACCGCGTCGCTTCCCGACGTTATTTACATGATTCTGTTCTTCTTCATGGTCTCGACCTCTATGCGTGACCAGGAGCTGTTGGTACGCTACAAGCTGCCCACCGCCACCGAGGTTCACAAGTTGGAGAACAAGTCACTGGTGAGCTACATCCACGTAGGTCCTCCCGCCCTGGCCATGCAGGCCAAGTTCGGTACGGCTCCTCAGATCCAGCTCAACGACTCCTATAAGAAGCCGCGCGATATCGGCCAGTTCATCGCTTCGGAGCGTGATGCTCTGAACGAGAGCGACCGCGCCCTGATGACCGTCTGCCTGAAGGCCGACGAGAACACCAAGATGGGTGTGGTAACCGACATCAAGCAGGAGCTCCGCCGTGCCAACGCACTCAAGATCTCCTACGCCGCTTCGAAGGCTCTGGGTTACTAATCCGGAGATCGCACCAAAGATTGCCCCGACCACAACCGGTTGGGGCAATTTTTTATACCAAAAATTTGACGAAGAAGAATATTTGACTGCCTTTGTAGTCAAATTGGATGAGTGGCTTCGGCTTCGGCTTCGGCTTCGGCTTCGGCTTCGGCTTCGGCTTCGGCTTCGGCTTCGGCTTCGGCTTCGGCTTCGGCCCGGACACTAAACTCCCATCCAAGAGGTTAAACAAGGCTGACCGGTTCGCAGGCTATCATCAACGTAACGACCGAGGAGAGCAACCTCTTCGCACTGGTTTACCTGAAGCGTAGCATCACGACCCACGGTACGGTAATCGAGTTCATCGAGTAACGACCAAAAGATGGGATCTAAAAAGCGGAGGCAAATTGCCTCCGCTTTTTTTGTGCGCAGACAAGCAGTCGATTCAGAATTCGTTTTTTTAAATCCTAATTCCCAATTCGCACTTCCTAATTCCGGTACATTCGTCCTCTTTTGGGGTTTATTTTGCAATTTTTTGTTAATTCCTGCTTGATTCTTCGATTTTTTTTGTATTTTTGCATCAATTGGAAAATAATGAACTTAAATGCCGAAGTTGCATGAACAAAAATTGGTAGCGAAAAAACCCGACTGGCTGAAGATTCGTCTGCACCGCGACGCACAGTTTGCCGAGACGCAGCGCATCGTTCGAGAGCACAAACTCCACACCATCTGTACGAGTGGAAAGTGCCCCAATCAGGCCGAATGTTGGAGCCGAAGAACCGCTACCTTCATGATCTTGGGAGACATCTGCACCCGCAGTTGTCGCTTTTGTGCTACCCGCACCGGACGCCCCCTGCCACCCGATGAAAACGAGCCGCAGGAGGTAGCCCGCTCCGTGAAACTCATGCAACTGAAGCACGTTGTCGTAACCTCGGTCGATCGCGACGACCTGAAAGACGGCGGAGCGACCCACTGGGCCCGCACCGTAGAGGCGATTCGCCGAGAAAATCCCGACGCAACAATTGAGCTCCTTATTCCCGATTTGGATGCCAAGCCCGATCTGATGGATATCGTCTTGGCCTCCAAGCCCGACATCATCGGGCACAACATCGAAACCGTCGAGCGCCTGACCCCCGAAGTGAGGTCGCGTGCCCGCTATCGGACTTCGCTCGAAACGCTGCGCTACCTTGCCGAGCAGGGTGCCGTGACGAAGAGCGGTCTGATGCTGGGCCTCGGCGAGAGCGAAGAGGAGGTGTTGCAAACCCTGAAAGACCTGCGCGAAGCGGGTGTGGGCATTGTAACCCTCGGTCAGTACCTTCGTCCTACTCTGGAGCACTACCCCGTTGCGGCGTACATCACTCCCGAAAAATTCGAATGGTACCGACAAAAAGCCCTTGAAATGGGCTTCGGCTACTGTGCAAGTGCCCCCTTGGTACGCTCGTCGTACCTGGCCGACGCGGCACTCGATGCGCTCAAGGAGTTGCGCAAGCAGTAGAAAAAAGAGGTAACCGATCAAGGGTTGCGATCTGAGGATTCAGACCGCAAGAATTTGTATATACCCACAACAAAAGAGCCAAAATGGTTGTCGAGTACCGAGATCTGGGCCGCATGGCCTACGCCGCAAGTTGGGAGTACCAACGCGAGCTCTTCGAGGGGCTCCTGAGCGCCAAGCGCGAGGGGAGGCCGTTCGAGGGGGCCGGCTACATGCTCCTGGTGGAGCATCCGGCGGTCTACACGCTCGGGAAGAGCGGCCACCAGGAGAATATGCTCATCTCCGAGGACTACCTCAAGCAACTCGGTGCCGAGTTCTTCCACATCGACCGCGGGGGCGACATCACCTTCCACGGCGAGGGGCAGATTGTGGGTTACCCGATTCTCGACCTGGAGAAGATCGGCATCGGTCTACGCGAATACATCGAGGCGATCGAGCAGGCCGTGATCGATACCGTGGCCCATTACGGAATCCGAGGAGGCCGCATCGAGGGGGCCTCGGGAGTATGGCTCAAGGAGGAAAATCGACCTCCGCGCAAGATCTGCGCAATAGGCGTGCGCTCTTCACGTTATGTAACCATGCACGGCTTTGCGCTCAACGTAAACACCGATTTGCGGTGGTTTCAATATATCAACCCCTGCGGCTTTGCGGATCGTGGGGTCACCTCCATCGAACGGGAGGTAGGACACGCAGTACCCCTCGACGAGGTCAAGGAGCTGCTTTTAGAAAACTTTAAGAAAATATTAAAAATTGAAATATATAAAAAATAACGCGTATGCCCATAGAGAAACGATGGGTAGTGAAGCCGCAGGGGGAGGCCTCGGCGGTGGCGGCTCTTTGTGCCGCCCCCGACCTGCACCTCAGCCCCATATTGGCCAATCTACTCGTACAGAGAGGCATAGACACCGTAGAGAGAGCGCGTAAATTCTTCAATCCGCAGCTCGCGGATCTGCATGACCCTTTCCTGATGAAGGATATGGAGCAGGCCGTGGCGCGCGTGGAGCAGGCCGTAAAGAATGGAGAGAAGATCATGATTTACGGCGACTACGATGTGGACGGAACAACGGCCGTGGCATTGGTCTACAAGTTCCTGCGCCAGATCGGACACAAGGAGCTCTCGTTCTACATCCCCGACCGCTACACGGAGGGGTATGGCATTTCCCGCAAAGGCATCGACCATGCGGCCCGCAAGGGTGTATCGTTGGTCATTGCCCTCGATTGCGGTATCAAGGCTGTAGAGAAGGTTGTCTATGCGAAGAGCAAGGGGGTCGATTTCATCATCTGCGACCACCACTTGCCGGCCGAGGAGATCCCTCAGGCCGTAGCCGTCTTGGATCCCAAGCGGAATGATTGCACCTACCCCTTCGACGAGCTTTCGGGGTGTGGTGTAGGTTTCAAGCTCGTACAGGCGTATGCCCGCCGCAACGGCATCCCCGAGCAGGAGATCCTCCCGCTCTTGGATCTGCTGGTGGTAAGCATCGCCTCGGACATCGTCCCCTTGTCGGACGAAAACCGTGTGTTGGCCTACTACGGTCTGCGCCGTCTGAACGAAAACCCCTCGAAGGGGTTGCAGTCGATCATCAAGATCTGTGGCCTGGACAAGCACAACATCACGATCGACGACATCGTCTTCAAGATCGGCCCCCGCATCAATGCCGCAGGCCGCATGCGCATGGACGAGAACGACGAGAACGCCGATCCGTCGGGAGGTCATGCCGCCGTGAGCCTCTTGATCGAGGCCTCGGAGTCGATGGCGGCCGAATTCGGCGAGAAGATCGACGGCTTCAACCAGGAGCGTAAGGGAATCGATCGCAACGTAACACAGGAGGCGCACGACTACATCGAAAACCACCCCGAATTGAAGGCCCAGAAGAGTACGGTGGTCTACAACCCGCAGTGGATGAAGGGAATCGTGGGGATCGTGGCTTCGCGCCTGATCGAAACCTACTATCGCCCCACGGTCGTGCTTACGATGAGCAACGGATTCGTCACGGGCTCGGCCCGCTCGATCCCGGGCTTCGACCTCTACCAGGCTGTGGAGTCATGCTCGGATCTGCTGGAGAACTTCGGCGGCCACATGTACGCCGCAGGTCTGACGATGAAGCCCGAGCATGTAGAGGAGTTCACGCGCCGCTTCAACGCCTATGTGGAGGAGAACATCGACCCGCAGACGCTGATTCCGCAGGTGGATGTCGATTGCGAGATCCTCTTCTCGGATATCGACGACAACTTCCGCCGAAGCCTGAACCGCTTCCAACCCTTCGGCCCGGGCAACCCGTCGCCCGTCTTTGCCACCTACGGGGTGAGCAACCACGGCGATGCCAAGTTGGTGGGACAGGAGTGTGAACACCTGCGCATGGATCTGATCCAGCGTCAGCGCCCCAACACCCGCATCCAGACCATCGCCTTCCAGCAGCCGACCCACTACGAGTGGATCCGTGCCGGTCGACCGATCGACATCTGCTACCAGATTGTCGAAAATCACTACCGAGGCATGGTCTCGACCCAGTTGCGCATTAAGGACATCAAACCCGTAAGATAGAATGAGTTATGGATTTTAAGGAGGTAATTCGCAAGCGCCGCAGCGTGCGCAAGTTCTCGGAACAGAGGGTGGAGCGCGAGGTGATTCGCCGCGTGTTGGATGAGGTGGTGAACTACGCCCCCTCGTCGCGCAACAGCCACTCGTCGCGCTTCCTGGTGGTGGACGACCCCGATACTCTGGCACGCATCTCGGAGATGCGCGACTATGGGGCTTCGTTTGTCAAGGGGGCCCCGATGGCCATCCTGGTGATGGGCGACAAGACCAAGACCGACCTTTGGGAGGTGAGCTGCGCCATCTCGACGACGATGCTCTTGCAGGCGTTGGTCGATGCGGGGCTGAAGGGGTGCTGGGTCCATGTGAAGGATCGCCCCGTGAAGAAGGATGAGCCCGAAGGGAAGAAGGCGATCGAGCACCTGCGCGAGTTTCTTCCCATTCCGGAGCACTACGGCGTATTGTGTGCCGTGGCGTGTGGCTACTCGGATTTCGAGCCCGCCGCGCTGCCCGAGTGGGATAAATCGGAGGTGGTGAGCTTCTTCGAGCGATAATCGCTCTCCAGAAAAGGGGATAAAAAGGTGAAATCCTGCGAAGGACTACCCTTTATCGGCGGTGAATTTTATTTCACCGCCTATTTTGTTGATATACATTGCATTAGGTTGTTGTGTTGTGAAACGACTTTTTGTGCAAAAAACCGCTTAAACTCCAATCTTGCTCTTGGCGTGTAGTCTTCTATGTAGGCTAAATTAAGTGTAAATAATCACACCCATATTAAATCACCATTTGCAGAGTGCGAGAGGTGATTTTTTCTATTTTATTCGAACAAGACTCCGAAAGAGTGTTGTCATTTGTGAAATATTTACTAATTTTGTAGTGTCGTGGGAGTTACACCCTCGGCATTACATATTTGATGAAAGTGTTTTCGCTTTTATCCTTAACGAGAAATCTGACAGTTTCAAACAAGACGAGGATAACGACGACACTCATTTCTTGTATAGTTATGTGGCTATGCACCATATTTGTGCATACACCCCATACTATCCAGGTGTGGGGTCTTGTAATCGTTTA